>NZ_BCBJ01000044.1:0-24228 GCF_001320605.1 Pseudomonas sp. NBRC 111133
AGAATAAAGAACAGGTAGGCCAGGATGTGCAGCGCGATGTAAGCAAACACCCAGAGCCCCAGCTGCCGACGCACCACGACCCAGCCCGACCAGCCTGTCAGCCTCTGTAGCGGGGTCATGCTCAAGGTCACTAGCAGGAAGGTGAGCGCCCCGAGCCCAAGACGATCCATCATGATCTTGCCGGGGTCCGGCCCCAGCAGATTCATCGCCGCCTCATACAACCACCACGCCGGGACCAGGCACCCCACAACGAAGATGGCCAGGCGAAACCAGGGATAGCGCATCAATAGTTCTTCCGTAGATCTAGCCCGCTGTACAGTGAAGCCACTTCATCAGCGTAGCCATTGAACATTTGTGTTTCGCGCACATTGGGGCTGAACAACCCGCTGGGCAACCGCCGCTCACGCGCCTGGGTCCAGCGCGGGTGGTCGACCGTCGGGTTCACGTTGGCATAAAAGCCATACTCATCCGGTGCCAACCCTTGCCAAGTGGTGCCGGGCTGTTCAGCCACCAGGCTGATGCGCACGATCGACTTGACACTCTTGAAGCCATACTTCCAGGGCACCACCAACCGCAACGGCGCACCATTCTGGTTGGGCAACACCCGCCCGTACATGCCCACCGCGAGGATCGCCAGCGGGTGCATTGCCTCATCCAGTCGCAACCCCTCTCTATAAGGCCAGTCGATCAGGGCGAACCCGGAGCGCTGCCCCGGCATATGCTGCGGGTCTTTCAATGTCTCGAAGCGAACGTAGCGCGCCTTCGAAGTCGGTTCGACCTGCTTGAGCACCTGCGCCAAGGGAATGCCCAACCAGGGAATGACCATCGACCAGGCTTCGACGCAACGCAACCGGTAGATGCGCTCTTCAAGCTGATAGGGTTTAACGAAGTCTTCCAGCGCATAGCGGCCTGGCTTACCGACCTCACCATCCACTACAACCGACCACGGCTCGGTCTGCAGGCTGTCGCCATTAGCCGCCGGGTCGGCCTTGTCGGGGCCGAACTCATAGAAGTTGTTGTAGTGGGTGGCATCCTTGAAAGGCGTGATCGCCTCCCCCGGCACCGTCACAGCTTGCCAGTGAGCAGAAGAAAGCTTGTCACTGAACCAGCCTGGCGCCTTGCCTGCCTCGACATCGGCATATCGACTGGGCTCTGCCGCCAGCCCCATGCGCGGCAATGCACCCAGCGCCAGGCCGGCCAACGAGCCCCCCAGCAGGGTGCGACGGGAAAGGTAGATGCCTTCGGGGGTGATCTCCGACGCCTTGCACTCGGAAGACCTGGGAAGCTTGATGAGCATGGGCGGCTCCATAGCACTGGATAACGGATGTACCAGTAAGACTATGGAGCCGGAGGGTTATTCCAGCATTAAGCGATTTTTACGCTTTGCGCCGGCGCGCCTTCAACAGGAACTGGATCGGCCCCGATGCAGCATAGGCGAGGAAGATCAGCAGCAGGATGCGCGGTGGGTCGCTGAACACCACGGCAAACACCAGCACCACCGCCAGGATGGCCACGAACGGTACGCGACCTTTGAGGTCCAGCTCCTTGAAGCTGTTGTACTTGATGTTACTGACCATCAGCATGCCGGCAGCCGCTACCAACAGCGCCACCAGGAACGACAGCTTGGAGCCCTGGATGCCGTAGTCGCTGAACGCCCACACGGTACCCGCCACCACACCTGCCGCAGCCGGGCTGGCCAGGCCAATGAAGTAGCGCTTGTCGGCGGTGCCGACCTGGGTATTGAAGCGTGCCAGGCGCAGTGCTGCACCGGCCACATAGATGAAGGCGACCATCCAGCCGACCTTGCCCATGTCACCCAGCGCCCAGCCGAAGGCCAGCAAGGCCGGGGCCACGCCGAAGGCAACCATGTCCGACAGCGAGTCGTACTCGGCGCCGAAGGCACTCTGGGTATTGGTCATGCGCGCAACGCGGCCATCCAGGCCGTCGAGCACCATGGCCACGAAGATGGCGATGGCGGCAAAGGCGAAGTACTTGCTCGCCTCACGCGGGTCACCGGCACTCAGGGCGCTCTGCGCGCTCATCGAGCTGATGATGGAATAGAAACCGGCAAACAGGTTGGCGGTGGTAAACAGATTGGGCAGCAGGTAGATGCCGCGGTGACGCACCTTGCGCCCTTCGGCGTCATGCCCTTCTTCAACGTGCTCATCGACAGGTAGCAGGCTTTCGGCGTCGGAGGGCTTGTTCGGCTCTTCGGGACGTTCGCTCATGGAGGGTACCTTGCAACAGGATGGAAAATGTTCGACACGGGCCTGCGAAACAGGTTCTAACGGCAGGCCACCGGTCTGCTTTATACCAGAAGCGGACTGCCAGAACGAAAAAACGCGGCCGAAGCCGCGTTTTTAATCTTTCGATAAGACTTAGTTCTTGGTCTTGTCGACGATTTTGTTAGCCGAGATCCACGGCATCATCGAACGCAGTTGCTCGCCGATGATTTCGATGCCGTGAGCGGCGTTGTTGCGGCGCTTGGCGGTCATCGATGGGTAGTTGGTAGCACCTTCGGAGATGAACATCTTCGCGTATTCGCCGTCCTGGATGCGCTTCAGGGCGTTGCGCATGGCCTTGCGGGATTCTTCGTTGATGACTTCCGGGCCAGTGACGTACTCACCATATTCGGCGTTGTTGGAGATCGAGTAGTTCATGTTGGCGATGCCGCCTTCGTACATGAGGTCAACGATCAGCTTCAGCTCGTGCAAGCACTCGAAGTAGGCCATTTCTGGCGCGTAGCCAGCTTCGACCAGGGTTTCGAAACCGGCTTTGACCAGCTCGACGGTACCGCCGCACAGAACAGCCTGCTCACCGAACAGGTCGGTTTCGGTCTCGTCCTTGAAGGTGGTTTCGATGATGCCGGTACGGCCACCGCCAACGCCCGAAGCGTAGGACAGGGCGACGTTCTTGGCGTTGCCCGAAGCGTCCTGGTAGATAGCGATCAGGTCAGGGATACCGCCGCCTTTGACGAACTCGGAGCGAACGGTGTGGCCCGGGGCCTTCGGCGCGATCATGATCACGTCGAGGTCGGCACGCGGAACAACCTGGTTATAGTGGATCGAGAAGCCGTGGGAGAAGGCCAGGGTAGCGCCCTTCTTGATGTTCGGCTCGATCTCGTTCTTGTACAGCGCGCCCTGGAACTCGTCCGGGGTCAGGATCATCACCAGGTCAGCCGCAGCGACAGCGGTAGCAACGTCAGCAACTTTCAGGCCGTGGGCTTCAGCCTTGGCAACGGTAGCCGAACCTTTACGCAGACCGACGGTAACGTCTACACCGGAGTCCTTCAGGTTGCACGCCTGAGCGTGGCCCTGGGAGCCATAACCGATGATGGCGACTTTCTTGCCCTGGATGATGGAAAGGTCGCAGTCTTTATCGTAGAAAACTTTCATGAAAATACCCCTGATTATATCTCGGCCCCTGCGGAGCCATCGCTAATTTTTGAATTTAGATGCTGAGCACTTTGTCGCCGCGGGCAATGCCGGTAACGCCGCTGCGCACGGTTTCGAGAATCGATGCAGTGCCGATCGCCTGGATGAAGCTGTCCAGTTTGTCGCTGGTACCGCTCAGCTGTACGGTGTACACGCTGGCGGTCACATCGACGATCTGGCCACGGAAGATATCCGTGGTGCGCTTGATCTCGGCGCGCTGGGCACCGGTGGCCTTGACCTTGACCAGCATCAGTTCACGCTCGATGTGAGCGCTTTCCGACAGGTCGACAAGCTTGACCACTTCGACCAGCTTGTTCAGGTTCTTGGTGATCTGCTCGATCACTTCGTCATGGCCAACGGTGGTCAGCGTCAGACGCGACAGGGTCGGGTCTTCGGTCGGCGCCACGGTCAGGCTTTCAATGTTGTAGTTGCGCTGGGAGAACAGGCCGACCACGCGGGACAGAGCACCGGGTTCGTTTTCCAGCAGCAGGGAAATGATGTGCCGCATATCAGGTACGCTCCGTCTTGCTCAGCCACATGTCACGCATCGAGCCATCCTTGATCTGCATCGGATAGACGTGCTCACTGCGGTCAACCGCGATGTCGATGAACACCAGGCGGTCCTTCATCGCAAACGCTTCTTCCAGCTTCGGCTTGAGGTCCTTCAGGCTGGTGATGCGGATGCCCACATGGCCATAGGCCTCGGCCAGCTTGATGAAGTCAGGCAGCGATTCGACGTACGAGTGCGAGTGACGACCGTTGTAGGCCATGTCCTGCCACTGGCGGACCATGCCCAACACACCGTTGTTCAGGTTGACGATCTTCACCGGCAGGCCGTACTGCATGCAGGTGGACAGCTCCTGGATGTTCATCTGGATGCTGCCTTCGCCAGTCACGCAGGCAACGTCCTGGTCCGGGAAGTTGAGCTTGACGCCCATCGCCGCCGGGAAGCCGAAGCCCATGGTGCCCAGGCCACCGGAGTTGATCCAGCGGTTCGGCTTGTTGAAGCGGTAGTACTGCGCCGCGAACATCTGGTGCTGGCCCACGTCGGAGGTGACGAAGGCATCGCCATGGGTCACTTCGCACAGGGTCTCGATGACTTTCTGCGGTTTGATGACGTTGCCGTCGCCCTTGTCGTAAGGGAACAGCTCGCCATTGCCACGCCATTCGTCGATCTGCTTCCACCAGGCATCCAGCGCAACCTTGTCAGGCTGCTCGCCGATTTCCTTGAGGATGCCGAGCATTTCGCTGAGCACGCTGTCGACCGGGCCGACAATTGGCACGTCGGCCTTGATCATCTTGGAAATCGACGCCGGGTCGATGTCGATGTGGATGATCTTGGCGTTCGGGCAGAACTTGGCCGGGCCGTTTACAACGCGGTCGTCAAAACGCGCGCCCACGGCAAGGATCACGTCGGCATTGTGCATGGCCATGTTGGCGGTGTAGCTACCGTGCATGCCGAGCATGCCGAGGAACTGGCGGTCGGTACCCGGGAAGCCACCGAGGCCCATCAGGGTATTGGTGACCGGCAGGTTCAGCGACTTGGCGATTTCGGTCAGCGCTTCGGAGCCACCGCCGAGGATCACGCCACCACCGGAGTAGACGATCGGGCGCTTGGCCGCCAGCAGCATTTCGGCAGCCTTACGGATCTGGCCGGAGTGGCCACGGACCGCCGGGCTGTAGGAGCGCAGCTTGACCTTTTTCGGGTAGACGTATTCGAACTTCTCAGCCGGGTTGGTCATGTCTTTTGGAATGTCGACCACGACTGGACCTGGGCGACCGGATTGCGCCAGGTAGAACGCTTTTTTCAGAACTTCCGGGATCTCGGTCGGGTTCTTGATCATGAAGCTGTGCTTCACGATCGGCCGCGAGATACCGATCATGTCGGTTTCCTGGAAGGCATCGGTACCCACCATGGTGCTAGGCACCTGGCCGGACAGGATGACCATCGGAATGGAGTCCATGTAGGCGGTGGCAATGCCGGTAATGGCATTGGTCGCGCCCGGGCCGGAGGTGACCAGCACCACACCGGCCTTGCCGGTGGCGCGGGCGTAGCCGTCCGCCATATGGGTTGCCGCCTGCTCGTGACGAACCAGGATGTGTTCCACTTCCGGTTCTTTGAACAGCGCGTCGTAAACATGCAGGAGAGCACCACCAGGGTACCCGTAGATGTGCTTAACGCCTTCGTCACGCAAAAAGCGGACGACCATCTCAGCGCCAGATAAAAGCTCCACGTTGTTCACCTCTAAAACGCCAGAATACCGTCCCTAGTGGACGGGTCTTAATAGGTTTACTGCCAAGCAGAGCATGAGCGAAAACGTCAGCACTGACTGAGCAAGTATTGGGAGCACCCCAGAGTGTTGCGGGGTTTTCCCACCCAGCGCGAGGTAACGCGTTGCGGGGTGTAACAGGTCGGCGCGGGTGTGCACCTCATGATCTGCTTAGCGGGTCTGCTTCTGGCAGTCCCTCTACAGCGGAAGTTGGATTCTTGTGATTCGGCGCCAACATGTCAAGAAAAATTATTGCCAATTTTTCCCCAAGATGAATTCCTGCCACCACTAACAATCGCTTCAGCAGCAGAATAAATAAGATTTCCATAAAAAAGGGCCACAATCTGCGGCCCTTGAAGGAAAAACTGAAGAAATCAGGCGGAAGGAGCGATCAATTGGTCAAATGCTGCCAACAGACGGCGCAGCTCACGACTTTGCTCCGGGCGGTCGGTAAACACGGTCTCGGCCATGACCAGGATGCTGGAGGCGCTGGGCAACGGCTGGCCCAGCTCGATAATAATCTTCATCCGCGGCAGGAAGATCCATTGCAGCCACTGCTCGAAGCTGAGGGTATCGACCGCGAACGGCACGGTACTGGCCAGTGCCTCGTCGCTGGGTGGCTCGTCATCCCACCAGCCTTGCACCACCAGTTCACGCTCGATCAGCAACAGGTGGTCGGCAATATCCAGAATACGTTGCTCAATCATCACGAATTGACCCGTGCCTTTTGCCGGGCCAGTGCTGCGCCAGCGCTGTCACCTTGTTTTTCGCGGGCCTGGGCGATGGTGTTCCACAGCTCGGCCTGCAGGCTTGGGCGGCCGTTCGCGTAAGTCAGGCCTCGACGCGCCAACTGCTCGGCCTGCGCCGCATCACCTTGCGACAGGCGTACCTGAGCCAAGCGATACAGCACTTGCGGCTCACGCGGTGCAATGCGCTGTGCGCGCTCCAGGCTCGAAGCAGCGCCGTTGAAGTCACCACTGCCCTGCTGGGTCTGCGCGGTGGTCAGCAGTGCCAGCACCGGACCGTCCAGTTGCTCGTCGGCCGACAGGCCACCCGCAGGAATGCTGCTACGCGGAATGCCGGTTGGCGCGCTGGTGCTTGCCGGGGTGCTGTTCATTGCCGCGATGTCGAACGGTTCGTCGGCAATCGGGTTGGGGTTGGTGGTCATCGGCGCTGAACTGACAGGGCCAGAGGTAATCGGGCCCGGCGTGATTGGCGAGGTGCTGATCGGCGCCGCGCCATTGGCAGCCGGGAACGTCTGGATGCCAGAAGCGCCAGCGCCCTGCGGGATCATCACGGTCACGCCGGAGTCTTCGGGCAACGTCTGCGCTTGCGCGGTGCCCGTGTTATAGCCACCCGCCGAGCGGTTGGCTGTAACGCGCTCACTGTTGGACACGCGAGTGCTCGAATCGACCACCGGAATATTACCGCGCGGGACGCTAGAGCACCCCTGGAGCACAGCCAACGCCGTCACGGCAGGAAACAGCCACTTGTTCACGTCACACCTCATCAATGCAGCCTGTGCTTAATTCATCCAGCCTTTGACCCAGTCCATGACCGACTCTGCTGGATTCTGCTCGCCGCCACAGGTCGCGCCGGCGGGCGGTTCACTCCCGCGAATATACGGCATCTGCACCGCTCCCGGACAGCTGGCATCAGACCCATGACCTGTGTACGGGTCAATCCAGGCCTGCACCACGTTGTCCGGCTGCGGCATGTCCAGCGGCAGCGGGTCGGCCTTCTTCATGAAGCTGGTCCAGACCTGCAGGGCACCGGTGGCACCGGTAAATGGCGTTTTGCCGTTATCGTCACGGCCCATCCACACCACGGCCAGCAGGTCCTGGCTGAAGCCGGAGAACCAGCTGTCGCGCGAGTCGTTACTGGTACCGGTCTTGCCCGCCAGGGTCAGCGAGCGCGGCAGGGTGTTGTACACCGATCGGCCGGTACCTTCACGCATCACCCGCTGCATGGCGTTCTGCACCAGATAGATGGCGCCCGGGTCGAAGGTTTGCTGGATCTGGAACGGGTAGCGCTTGAGCGGCTCGCCTTCGGCAGTGAGCACGCTGCGGATACCGCGCATCGGTGTATTGAAGCCGCCATTGGCGATGGTCTGGTACATGGTCGCAACCTGCATCGGCGACATGCCGCCGGCCCCCAGCAGCATGGCCGGGAAGGCTGGCCAGTCGACATTCACTCCCAGACGGCCGATGGTCTTGATCACGTTGGGCACGCCCACTTCCAGACCGAGCTTGGCAGTCGACAAGTTGTACGAGTTGGCCAACCCCTGATACAGGTAGATGGTCCCGTGCGGGCGGCGGTCATAGTTTTGCGGGCGCCAGACCTGGCCGTCGGCACCTTTGACCGAGAATGGCTCGTCCTGCACCCAGCTGGTCAGGGTGTACTTGCTCGGCTGTTCCAGCGCCGTCAGGTACACCGACGGCTTGACCAGCGAACCGATCGGGCGCACAGCGTCGATGGCACGGTTGAAACCGGCGAAGCCTGCCTGGCGGCTGCCGATCAGGGCCTGGACTTCACCGGTTTCCGGGTTGGTCACGACCATTGCCGACTCCACCTCGTCAGCACCCTTGCGCCCCGCCAGGCGCTTGAAGGTCTCGCTCATCGAGGTTTCGGCCTTCATCTGCAGGATCGGGTCGAAGCTGGTGAAGATACGCAGCCCTTCCTCGGTCAAGTCTTCGTCGCGGTAGTCCTGGCGCAACTGGCGCTTGACCAGGTCGAGGAAGGCCGGGAACGAGCTGTCAGCCAGGCTGCCACGCTTGGTCACACCCAGCGGCATCTTCTTCGCTGCATCGACTTCCGCCTGGCTGGCCACGCCCTGCTCGGCCACAAGGTCGAGCACCAAGTTGCGGCGCGCCAGGGCGCGGTCGGGGTAACGTCGCGGGTTGTAGTAGGACGGGCCTTTGACCATGCCCACCAGCAAGGCGATCTGGTGCAGTTTCAGCTCCGACAGCGGCTGGCTGAAGAAGAACTGGCTAGCCAGGCCGAAGCCATGCACAGCACGCTGGCCATCCTGACCGACGAACACTTCGTTGAGGTAGGCCTCGAGAATCTCACGCTTGTCGTAGTGCAACTCAAGCAGCATGGCCATCATCGCCTCGGTCAGCTTGCGGCTGAGGCTGCGCTCGCTGCTGAGGTAGAAGTTTTTCACCAACTGCTGGGTCAGGGTACTGCCACCCTGGCGCATCGAGCCGGAGGAGGTATTGACCCACATGGCCCGGGCGATGGACTTGGGCGACACGCCAAAGTGGCTGTAGAAGTCGCGGTCTTCGGTCGCCACCAGGGTTTCGAGCAGGTACTTGGGCACCTGGTCGATCTTGATCAGGATGCGGTCTTCAAGGTTTTTCGGGTAGATACCGCCAATCATCAGCGGCTCCAGGCGCACCACATCCAATGCCTTGCCGTTGGCACCGGAAAGGCCCGCCACGTAATCGCCCGAGAAGCGCACGCGCACGAACTGCGCCGGCTCCATGCCCTCGTAGAACTGGAAGCCACGGGTATTGAGGTCGACGGTATTACCGTTGATCGCCGCGGCACCCGGGCCGTTGGCCGCGCTCTCACGGCGGTAGCCGAGCGCATCGAGTTCGGTGAGGAAGTCGTTCTTGCTCAGTTTCTGGCCGGTGAACAACTCCAGTGGCCGGGCATACACCTTGGCCGGGATGGTCCAGCGCTTGCCGGAGAACTTCTCCTGCACAACGGCATCGAGGTAAACCGCGAAGCCGGCAACGATCACCAGGCCTACCAGGCTGAGCTTCAAAGCCCAGCCCAGCCAGGCGCGGGAGCGGCCGGTCGGGCGTTTCGGAGGGGTACGGGGATTTCGGGTTCGGGTCATGGCGGCGGATTATACGCACTTTATAAAGGCTGGGCAGACGGCCCGGCGGTAGGCAGGGACGGCACCATTGACCATAATGGCGCATTCGAATTCCCTGCCCCGGATGGATTTCCCGTGAGCCAAGCCCTTATCACTGCGTTGCAGAACCCAGCCCTGTACCCTCACCCTGTGGATGGGTTCCAGCTCATCGAGACGCATATCTCCTGGGTGCTGCTCACCGGCGAGTACGCCTACAAGATCAAGAAGCCTATGAACTTCGGCTTCCTCGACTTCACCAGCCTGGACCAGCGCCAGCATTTCTGTAACGAAGAGTTGCGCCTGAACCAGCGCATGACCGACGGCCTGTACCTGGAAGTACTGCCGGTCACCGGCAGCGTCGATGCGCCGCAGATCGGTGGCGAAGGCGAGGCCATCGAATACGCCCTGAAAATGCGCCAGTTCCCCCAGGGGCAGATGCTCAGCACCCTGCAGGCCAACGGCGAACTGAATGCCGCGCACATCGACCAGATGGCCCGGCAAATCGCCGAGTTCCACCTGCAGACCCCCAAGGTACCTGCCGAGCAGCCCTTCGGTTCGCCTGAAAGCGTCATGGCTCCGGTCGAGCAGAACTTCGAGCAGATCCGCCCATTCCTGACCGAGAAGGCGGACCTTCAGCAACTGGACAACCTGCAGGCTTGGGCACGGAGCAGTTTCGAGCGACTGCAAGGCCTTTTCGCCTCGCGCAAGGCCAATGGTTTCACCCGCGAGTGCCATGGCGACATCCATCTAGGCAACGCCACCCTGATCAATGGCCAGGTGGTGATCTTCGACTGCATCGAGTTCAACGAACCGTTCCGCAAGACCGATGTCTGGGCCGACACCGGCTTCCTTGCCATGGACCTGGAAGATCGCGGCCTCAAGTGCCTGGCACGACGCTTCATCAGCCAGTACCTGGAGCTGACAGGCGATTATGAAGGCCTGGAAGTGCTCAACTTCTACAAAGCCTACCGCGCCCTGGTACGGGCCAAAGTCGCGCTGTTCAGCATGCCGGCCAATGCCGATGGCGTGCAACGGGCCACCACCCTGCGCACCTACCGCAACTACGCCAACCTAGCAGAAAGCTACAGCGCCATTCCTTCGCGCCTCCTGGCCATCACCCACGGCGTTTCGGCAGTGGGCAAGAGCCATGTAGCAATGCGCCTGGTGGAGGCCTTGGGCGCCATTCGCGTGCGCTCTGATGTCGAGCGCAAGCGCCTGTTCGGCGAACAACAGCAGGCCGACGCTGGCCAGCTGAGCACTGGCATCTATGGCCAGGACGCCAATGCAGCGACCTACCAGCGCCTGCACGAAGTGGCGGCAACCGTGCTGCGTGCCGGTTTCCCGGTGGTACTGGATGCCACCTACCTCAAGCGTGGGCAGCGCCAGGCTGCGGCCGACGTTGCCAGCCAGACCGGTGTGCCATTCCTGATTCTCGACTGCCACGCCCCGGATGCGGTCATCGCCAGCTGGCTGGAGCAGCGCCAGGCGCAGAACAGCGACCCGTCGGATGCCACGCTGGAAGTGGTCAAGGCCCAACAGGCCAGCCGTGAGCCGCTGGATGCGCAGGAGCTTGGGCAAAGCACCCAGGTCGATACCCAGACCGCCGGCAGCATGGACCAGGTGATCGAGCAGATTCGCCAGCGCTTGCCTGGGCTTTAAGTTCGCCGCTCTCCTGTGCCGGCCTCTTCGCGGGTTTACCCGCGAAGAGGCCGGCACAGGCTCCTCAAGGCATCTCGTCACCTCCGATGGCAAAAGGCCGCGCATTTCCCAACCCCCGCTACACTCCTCTCTGACCTGCTCGCGATTTATCCCCCAGACCCGTTCAGCCATCGCAAGGAGGCTCGATGAACGATGAATTGCAGCATCTGAAGAACCTTGGCAAGACCTCTGCGCAGTGGCTGCACGCAGCCGGCATCCACAGTGCATCGGATCTGCGCCGCCTGGGCGCGGTGGGTGCATACCAGGCCGTGAAGACACGAGGGTTTCGCGCATCAAAGGTGCTGTTGTACGCCATTGAAGGCGCCCTGCTGGACATGCACTGGAACGATTTGCCGCTCGAACGCAAAGAAGCCCTCAACCAACAACTCGACGCGAAGAACCCTTCGCAAAAAAATCCAAAATAATCGTGAAAAGGGGATTGACCGCTAAATGAGAATTGTTATGATTATCACAACTGGTCGCGAGACTGGTTGGATAAGCTAAGAGCCCCTGGTTCGGACTCTCAGATTATCTCCTCATCAGGCTAATCACGGTTATTGACCCGGCAATTTGCCGGGTCTTTTTTTGCCTATAGGTTTGTGTCGCCTGGCTTGACCCGGTCACCGCTCACATTACTGACGAAACTGCGCGCAATAGTCCTGCTCCGGCATCGCCGCCGTGTACCACATGTAATCCGCCTCGCCTGGCTCAACCTGCTCGCCCACCTCGGTAAGCAGCAGGACCTTGCTCCCCCCCGATGCGCCCAGATCAGCCAGATGCAACGGCACGCCCAAGTCCTTGCGCGCGTGGTAGGCCCCTGCGAACAGCAACGCCGGCTGCGGTGCCGCCAGCAAGCGCTCGGCCATGCGCCGGTCGCGCTGTTGCTGCACGGCCAGCATCGCTGGCAACTGGCTTTCAGGCAGCATCCCGCAGTGCCCAGCGCGCACTTGCTCCAGCAACGCAGCCTTTACCGCAGGCGCATTGGACTTATCACCCTTTAACAAAGCGGGCTGCCGATAAGCCTGACGCATCTCGCCAGGCGACAGGTTGGCCGCCAGCAGCGGCACGCGCTGCTGCAAGGCCTCACGCACGATCGGCCCGTACAACGTCCAGTCCCAACCCTCTTGCCACGCCAGGGCCTTGGGCAAGTCTGCCGGCAAAGCATGCGCCTGCACCTTGTCGACCAGCGGTTGCTGCTCGGGCTGCAGCATTTCCAGCAAGAGGCTGCCTTGCGCGCGCCGAGCGTGCAAAGCGCGTAGCAGCCAAAGCTGCAGCGCATGATGATCGGGGTTGTCGTGCTTCTCGCCCACCATGACTCGGGGAGCCTCTGCCAAGCGCTGCACCAGCTGCTCAGGGCTGATCACCTGACCACTGGCAAGGTCGATGATGTGCCCCAACTCGGCATGCGTGCGCCCTTCACTGCTCTGCCAGGCGGGTAATGGCGGCAAGCTGGCCTGGCAGCCACCCAGTGACAGCATCAGGCATAGCATGAGACCAGACAGCAGCAGATGACGCATCGGCAATGCCTCCTAGCGGGTGATGATCAGTGGATGCCCACGCTCCGGGTGCGCCTGCACCAGCACGTCAATACCGTATACCGCTTTCAACGCTGCGGGAGTCAACACCGCCTCGGGCGTGGCAAAGGCATGGCAGCGCCCCTGTTCCAGCAGCAGGATACGGTCACAGTAACGCGCCGCCAGGTTCAAGTCGTGCAGGATCACCAGCACTGCGGCGCCACGGTCGGCGAAGCGGCGTACAGACTCCAGCGTTGTGTGCTGGTGCAGCGGGTCGAGCATTGAGGTCGGCTCGTCGAGCAGCAGCGTGGTGCCCTCTTCGCCCGGCCACAACTGCGCCAGCACGCGAGCCAGGTGCACTCGCTGCCGCTCACCTCCCGATAAGGCCAGGTAACTGCGATCCACCAGATGCCAGGCATCTGCAGCCTGCAAGGCCGCCTCGACAATTTCTGCATCGCGCCGCTGCCCGGTGCCATGCGGCATACGCCCCATGCTCACAACCTCTTCGACCCGGAACGAGAAGCCCAGGCTGGACACCTGCGGCAGCACCGCCAGGCGCCTGGCACGCTCCTGCCCACCCCAGTCAGCCAATGGCCGTCCCTGTAGCGTTACCTGCCCACGGTCCGGTGCCAGTTCGCCACACAACACCCCCAACAGGCTGCTTTTGCCGGCACCGTTAGGGCCTAGCACACCCACAACCTGCCCCGGGCTCAGTTGCAGGTGAATGTCGTGAAGCACCTCGTTGCTGCCCCGCCGCAGGTGCAGCCCTTCCACTTGCAACATCAGCTGCGCCCTCGTATCAGCAGGAACAGAAAGAACGGCGCACCGATAAAGGCCGTGACGATACCGATCGGCAACTCGGCAGGCGCCAGCAGCAGCCGCGCAGCCAGGTCGGCGAACAGCATCAGCACGCCGCCCGCCAGCAACGAAGCCGGCAGCACCACCCGGTGATCAGGCCCGGCCAGCAAGCGCACCAGGTGTGGTACCACCAGGCCGATGAAACCGATCAGCCCGGCGGCAGCCACCGCTGCCCCCACCCCCAGCGCCGTGCAGAACACCAGCTCACGCTTGAGCCGCTCGACATCAACGCCCAGGAGGCGTGCCTCCGACTCACCCAACAACAGCGCATTCAGCGCCTTGGCCCGGCGTGGCAACCACACCGCCACACCCGCGGCCACCAGCAGCAACGGCCACAGCCGCTCGTAGCTGGCACCGTTCAGACTGCCGAGGTTCCAGAACGTCAGTGTGCGCAGGGTAGCGTCGTCGGCCAGGTAAGAGAACAGCCCCACCGCCGCGCCGCCCAGCGCGGTCATGGCCACACCGGCCAGCAGCATCGTGGCCACGTTGGTCTGCCCATCGCGCCGCCCCAGGCGGTAAACCAGCGCGGTTACCCCAAGCCCCCCGACAAACGCGCAAAAGGACAGCAAATAGGGCGCGAAGGCCTCCGGCATGCCGCCAAACCAGGCACCGCCGACAATGGCGACCGCAGCCCCCATCGCAGCCCCGGCGGCCACCCCCACCAGCCCTGGGTCGGCCAACGGGTTACGGAACAGCCCCTGCATGGCCACACCGGACAGCGCCAGCACCGCGCCCACCGCCAACCCCAACAGGGTACGCGGCAGACGGATCTGGCCCAGGATCATCTCGGCCTGTTGCAGGCCGTCAGCCGCAATCGGCAGCCCCAGCAGGCGCAGGCCGGCACGCAGGGTGTCGAACAGCGGCAAGCTGACCGGCCCCAAGGCCAACGACAGCCAGACCGCCAACAGGCACAACAGGCTCAGGCAAATGAACAACGTACGTGGCTGTACCCGCTGCTTCATTGTGCAAAGCTGGCCTTGGCCGCCGGGTAGAAGTTGGCAGCCAGCGACTGCAAGGTAGCCGGCAGGCGTGGCCCAAGACCGCCGACCAGCAATGTTGGGTCAAGCGATACAAGGCGCTTCTCACGCACGGCACGGGACGCCGCCAGCGCGGGGTTTTCTTTCAGCAGCGCCTGCAAGGCCTGCTCATCGGCCAGCGCCCGGTCGGAGAACACGATCACATCCGGGTCCAGCGCGGCCAGTGCTTCGTTGGAGAAATTCTTGTAACCCTGATGCGCTGCCAGGTTACGCCCACCCGCCTGGCCCAACAGCCAGTCACCCGCAGTGCCCTGCCCGGCAATCAGCGGCTTGGCGCCGGCATGCCCGACGAGTAGCAGCACGCCCGGCGCCTTATGCCCTGCCTGGGCCTGCTTGACCTTGGCCTGCAAATCCTCAAGCTGCTGGTGGTAACTGGCCGCCAACGCCGACGCTTGCTGCTCGGCGCCAAGCAACTGGCCCAGGTGCTTGAGGTTTTCATCCACCGCCGACAGCTCGGCCCTGCTGGAAAACAACGCCACCTGCACACCCGCCTTGCGGATTTGCGCCAGCACCGGTGGCGGGCCCATTTCTTCGGTGCCCACCAGCACATCCGGGCGCAGGCTAAGGATGCCTTCCGCCGACAGTTGCCGCTGGTAACCCACACTAGGCAGTGATTTCAACGATGCCGGGTGCTGGCTGGTGGTATCAACCCCCACCAGCCGCGCTTCACCGCCCAGCGCAGTTATCCACTCACTCAGTGCACCTCCGGCGCTGACCCAGCGTTGCGGCAGCTCGGCCGCCAGGGCCTGGGTAGAGAGCACAAGGCTTGCGCACAGCGCGAGCAAGGCGACGGGACGGCGCATCATCGGGTTCCTTCTGAAGGCGGACCACACGCCTTGTGGCGGGCGGCAGAACTGCGCACCATAGGTAGCCGGACGCAGCGAATGCGGGCAATTTGATAATTATTCGCATTGGCGCGTCAAGCCATCATCTGTTTCACGAGTCGTCCTTGCCATGCACTTCCTTTGTACCTCCCACGGCCTGGCCGAAGGCCAAAGCCGCGCCTTCAGCGTAGACGGCGTCGAACTGTTTGGCGTGCGTCGCCAAGGCCAGGTGTTCCTCTACCGCAACCGTTGCCCACACCGCGGCATCCCGCTGAACTGGGCGGAAGATGCGTTTCTCGATGACAGCGCCAGTCTCATCCACTGTGCCCACCATGGTGCGCTGTTCCTGATAGAAAGCGGCGAATGTGTGGCAGGCCCCTGTGAAGGAGAGCAACTTCAGCCCATGGGCTGCCACGAAGACAGCCAGGGCATCTGGTTCAAGGGTTGAGCAGCACTGGCAAGCGGCGGTCGATGACGATGCCTTCAGCGTCCAGGCGGGTACCGTAGGCCAGTACCTCAACGCCGTCGGCCACCGCGGCACGCAGGGCCTGAGCGTAGGCACCGTCGATTTCCTCGGCCGGGCGCACGGCATCGATACCGGTCAGGTTCACGCAGTACAGTTGTACCGCCCGTACGCCCTGCCGGGCCAGCGTGGCCAACTCGCGCAGGTGCTTGGCACCGCGCTGGGTTACCGCATCCGGGAACGCTGCGACCGTGCTGTCGGGGTAGCCCAAGGTTACGCTCTTGACCTCGACATACACGGGCGCGCCGTCAAACTCCAGGCGAAAGTCGATCCGGCTGCCTTCCTCGCCGTAAGCCACTTCGCGCTTGAGCGCCGTGAAACCGGCCAGCTCGGCAATCACGCCTGCCCTCAGCGCCTCCTCGACCAGCGCATTGGCCCGCCCGGTATTCACACAGGCCAGCCGCCCCTGCGGCGTTTCGCTGATTTCCCAGGTACCCGGCAGCTTGCGCTTGGGGTCGGTGGAGCGGCTGAACCACACCTGCCCACCTTCACGCATGCAGTTGAGCATGGAGCCGGTGTTCGGGCAGTGAATGGTCAGATGTTCACCATTGGCCAGTTCGATATCGGCCAGAAAGCGCTTGTAGCGGCGCAGCAGGCTGCCCTGTTCAAGTGAAGGAGAGAAACGCATCAGCCTTGCCAGCTCCGCAGGCCACGGGCAATGCGCTGCACCGCCTCTTCCAGGCGTGGCAGGCTCTGGGTGTAGGCAAAGCGCACATGGTGGCCGGCCAGGTGACGGCCGAAGTCCAGGCCCGGCGTGAAGGCCAGGTGCTCGGTTTCCAGGAAGTGCCGACAGAAGGCGAACGCATCACCGCCAAAGGCACTGATGTCGGCATACAGGTAGAACGCGCCCTGTGGCTCGACGGCAATGCGGAAGCCCAGTTCGCGCAGGGCTGGCAACAGATAGTCGCGACGGCGGGCGAATTCGGCGCGGCGTTCTTCAAAAATGGCCAGGGTTTCCGGCTGGAAGCATGCCAGAGCAGCATGCTGCGCCATGCTAGGTGCGCTGATGTACAGGTTCTGCGCCAGTTTTTCCAGATCAGCCACTGCGCCAGGCGGCGCCACCAGCCAGCCGAGGCGCCAACCGGTCATGCCGAAATACTTGGAAAAACTATTCAGAACGAACGCCGAGTCGTCGACTTCCAGCACGCTTGGCGCGTCCATGCCATAGGTAAGGCCATGGTAGATCTCATCCACCACCAGGTGACCGTGACGCTCATGGGTGGCCCTGGCAAGGCTGGCCAGCTCGTCACGCCCCAGCACGGTGCCGGTCGGGTTGGCCGGCGAAGCGACCAGAGCGCCCACCGTGTCCTTGTCCCAGTAACGGTCGACCAGGTCGGCTGTCAGTTGGTAATTCACGTCCGGCCCTACCGGCACCAACTGCGCGCCCCCCTCGACCAGGCGCAGGAAGTGGCGGTTGCACGGGTAGCCCGGGTCGGCCAGCAGCCAGTGCTTGCCCGGGTCAACCAACAGGCTGCTGGCCAGCAGCAATGCGCCTGAGCCACCCGGGGTAATGAGGATGCGCTCCGGGTCGATACTCAGCCCATACCGCTGGCCATAAAAGCCGGCGATGGCTTCGCGCAGTTGTGGCAGCCCGCGCGCTGCGGTGTAGCGGGTGTGCCCAGCGGCCAGTGCCGCCTGGCCGGCCGCGACGATGGGCGCGGCCGTGGTGAAGTCCGGCTCACCGATTTCCAGGTGGATCACGTCATGCCCGGCCGCCTGCAGCTCGTTGGCCCGGGCCAGCAGTGCCATGACATGGAAGGGTTCGATGGCGCGACTGCGCGCACTGTAGGGGTGGGCCATGACCTTCTCTCAATTGGGTCTAAACTGGAGATTCTACCTCTGCACGCCACCGAACGTACGGCTCAGGCCGCTGTCAATTGCCAGTAACAGGCGGGGTAGCGCACCCCCGATCTATCTGGTAAGTTCGGCGGCTCGCAGTCGCAGGGCCGGCGGGTGCCGGAGATGGAGCAGCCTGCGCATTGGATCAGATGAGTGAGAGGCGGTCTATTCATGTCCACCGTAGAAAAGCAAAAAGCCCAGACCATGTACGGTGTCGAGCCATACGTAGAAACCAAGGGTGAAGAGTACATGGGCGAGCCCATGAAAAAACACTTCACCAAGCTTCTCGGCGCCTGGAAGCAAGAGCTGATGACCAGCGTGGACCGCACTGTGGACCACATGAAGGACGAAGCAGCCAACTTCCCCGACCCGGCCGACCGCGCCAGCCAGGAAGAAGAGTTCGCCCTGGAACTGCGCAACCGCGACCGCGAGCGCAAGCTGATCAAGAAAATCGACAAGACCCTCGACAAGATCAAGGCCGACGAATACGGCTGGTGTGAGTCGTGCGGTATCGAAATCGGCCTGCGCCGCCTGGAAGCCCGTCCGACCGCGGACCTGTGCTTCGACTGCAAGGAAATCGCCGAGAAAAAGGAAAAAACGATCGGCAAAGGCTGATCTTTCTTCCACCTGAACGGGGCGCTCGATGCGCCCCGATTCATTTATATGCCCAGCCAGACCATGACCGACTCCAGCTACATCGGGCGTTTCGCCCCCACCCCCAGCGGCTTCCTGCACTTCGGCTCGCTGGTCGCCGCCCTCGCCTCCTGGCTCGATGCCCGCGCCGTCAACGGCCGCTGGCTGCTGCGCATGGAAGACACCGACCCACCCCGCGAAATGCCCGGCGCCCGCGATGCCATCCTGCAAACCCTTGAACGTTACGGCCTGGAATGGGATGGCGAGGTTGTGTTCCAGAGCCAGCGCCACGACGCCTACGCGGCAGTGGTCGACCGCCTGTTCAACATGGGCCTGGCTTATGCCTGTACGTGTTCGCGCAAGCAACTGGAGGGTTACAACGGGATTTACCCGGGTCTGTGCCGCAACGCCGGGCACGCCCGTGAAGGTGCAGCAATCCGCTTGCGCGTGCCCGAGCTGATCTACCGCTTTACCGACCGGGTACAGGGTGAGTACCAGCAGCACCTGGGGCGTGAGGTGGGCGACTTTGTCATCCAGCGCCGTGACGGGCTGTATGCCTACCAGCTGGCGGTGGTGCTGGACGATGCCTGGCAGGGTGTTACCGATATCGTGCGTGGCGCCGACCTGCTCGACAACACCCCGCGCCAGCTGTACCTGCAAGAGCTGCTGGGCTTTTCACAGCCGCGCTACCTGCATATTCCGCTGATCGTGCAACCGGACGGGCACAAGCTGGGCAAGTCGTACCGCTCGCCGCCGTTGCAGGCAGAGCATGCTACGCCGTTGTTGCTGCGCGCGTTGCGGGCGCTGGGGCAAGAAGCAGACCCCGAGTTACTGCTGGCAACACCGGCTGAAGTGCTGGCGGTGGCGCGCAAGCAGTGGCGGCCGGAGGCGATTGCGCAGCGGACCACGGTGCCAGAGGCTGAGTTGCGCTGAGGCTTTAGCGGCCTCTTCGCGGGCACAGGCAAAACAACTCTCAAAAACAAAAGCCCAACAAATTCAAACTCTTGGCTAACCTCACCGATTCCCGCTAGCATCCCCCCAGCCATTTGCGCCAATAATAAGTCCAAGCCCGCAGCGCCCAACCATCGAGGCCAGCATGTACATCTATCGTTTGGTCCTGCTTCTGGTCGTGGGGATCTACCTGTTCTCCCCGGCCATCATGGACTGGTGGATCGAACCGACCGGAGCCTGGTACCGCCCTTACCTGCTCTGGCTGATCCTGATCGTCGTCACCTTCATCCTGCAGAGCCAACGAGATGCCGATGAGCTTTAGCCTGACCCAGATGATCCTGATCAGCGCCGGGTACCTCATGGTGCTGTTCGGCGTGGCCTGGATCAGCGAGCGGGGGGTCATCCCGCGCTCGATCATTCGCCACCCGCTTACCTACACCCTGTCGCTGGGCGTATACGCCAGTGCCTGGGCCTTCTATGGCTCAGTCGGCCTGGCCTACCAGTACGGCTACGGCTTCCTTGCCTGTTACCTGGGCGTGTCCGGCGCGTTCCTGCTGGCACCGGTGCTGCTATACCCGATCCTCAAGATCACCCGCACCTACCAGCTGTCCTCCCTGGCCGACCTGCTGGCGTTCCGCTTCCGCAGTACCTGGGCGGGGGCGCTGACCACCATCATCATGCTGATTGGCGTGTTGCCTTTGCTGGCGCTGCAAATCCAGGCGGTTGCCGACTCGATCAGCATCCTCACCGGTGAGCCGGTCAAGGCAAGGGTGGCATTCGCCTTCTGTACGCTGATCATCCTGTTCACCATCTTCTTCGGTTCGCGGCACATCGCCACGCGTGAGAAACACGAAGGGCTGGTGTTCGCCATCGCCTTCGAATCGGTGATCAAGCTGCTGGCCTTGGGCGGCATCGGCCTTTACGCCCTTTATGGCGTATTTGGCGGCCCGCACGAACTGGAAGTCTGGCTGCTGCAGAACCAGACCGCTCTGGCCGCCCTGCACACCCCGTTGCAGGAAGGGCCATGGCGCACCCTGCTGCTGGTGTTCTTCGCCTCGGCCATCGTCATGCCGCACATGTACCACATGGCCTTCACCGAAAACCTCAACCCGCGCTCACTGGTCAGCGCCAGCTGGGGCCTGCCGCTGTTCCTGCTGCTGATGAGCCTGGCCGTGCCGCTGGTGCTGTGGGCCGGCCTGCGCCTGGGCGCCAGCACCAACCCCGAGTACTTCACCCTGGGCCTGGGTATTGCCGCCAACAACGAGGCACTGGCACTGCTGGCCTACGTCGGCGGCTTGTCGGCCGCCAGCGGCCTGATCATCGTCACCACTCTGGCGCTGTCGGGCATGGCCCTCAACCATCTGGTACTGCCGCTGTATCAACCCCCGGCCGAAGGCAACATCTACCGCTGGCTGAAGTGGACCCGCCGCGCGCTGATCGTTGCCATCATCACCGCCGGCTTCATGTTCTACCTGACCCAGAACAACCACCAGAGCCTGGCCAACCTGGGCATCGTCGCCTTCGTCGCCACCCTGCAGTTCCTGCCAGGCGTGCTGTCGGTGCTGTACTGGCCCACCGCCAACCGCCGCGGCTTCATTGCCGGGTTGCTGGCCGGCACCCTGGTGTGGATGGTGACCATGCTGCTGCCGCTGCTGGGCAACCTGCAGGGCTTCTACATCCCGATGCTGGACATGATCTATGTGCTGGACGACACCAGCTGGCACATGGCGGCCATTGCCTCGCTGGCGGCCAACGTGCTGCTGTTTACCCTGATCTCGCTGTTCACCAACGCCAGCAACGAAGAAGTCAGCGCCGCCGAAGCCTGTGCGGTGGACAACGTGCGCCGTCCGCAGCGCCGCGAGCTGCACGCAGCCTCGCCCCAGGAATTCGCCACCCAGCTGGCCAAACCGCTGGGCGCCAAGGCCGCACAAAAGGAAGTGGAGCAGGCCCTGCGCGACCTCTACCTGCCGTTCGACGAGCGCCGCCCTTATGCCCTGCGCCGCCTGCGAGACCGCATCGAAGCCAACCTGTCCGGGCTGATGGGGCCGAGCGTGGCCCAGGACATGGTCGAGACCTTCCTGCCGTACAAATCCGGTAACGAAAACTACGTGACCGAAGACATCCATTTCATCGAAAGCCGCCTGGAAGACTACCACTCGCGCCTGACCGGCCTTGCCGCAGAGCTCGATGCCCTGCGCCGTTACCACCGCCAGACCCTGCAGGAGCTGCCCATGGGCGTCTGCTCGCTGGCCAAGGACCAGGAAATCCTGATGTGGAACAAGGCCATGGAAGAGCTCACCGGCATCGCCGCCAAGCATGTGGTCGGCTCGCGCCTGGTCACCATCGACGAGCCTTGGCGCGGCCTGCTGCAAGGCTTCATCAACGTGCCCGACGAGCACCTGCACAAGCAGCGCCTGGCGCTGGACGGCCAGCCGCGCTGGCTGAACCTGCACAAGGCCGCCATCGACGAGCCGCTGGCACCCGGAAACAGCGGCCTGGTGCTGCTGGTGGAAGACCTGACCGAAACCCAGGCACTGGAAGACAAGCTGGTGCACTCCGAGCGCCTGGCCAGCATCGGCCGCCTGGCCGCTGGCGTAGCCCACGAAATCGGCAACCCGATTACCGGCATCGCCTGCCTGGCGCAAAACCTTCGTGAAGAACGTGAAGGTGATGGCGAAATCATCGAGCTGTCCAGCCAGATCCTCGACCAGACCAAGCGGGTATCGCGCATCGTCCAGTCGCTGATGAGCTTCGCCCATGCCGGCGGCAGCCACCAGAACAGTGAAGAGCCGGTGTGCCTGGCCGAAGTGGCGCAGGACGCCATCGGTCTGCTGGCGTTGAACCGGCGCAATTTCGAAGTACAGTTCTTCAACCTCTGCGACCCGGACCACTGGGCCGAAGGGGACCCGCAGCGCCTGGCCCAGGTGCTGATCAACCTGCTCTCCAACGCCCGCGATGCCTCACCGCCCGGCA
This sequence comes from Pseudomonas sp. NBRC 111133, assembly GCF_001320605.1. Classification (NCBI taxonomy): domain Bacteria; kingdom Pseudomonadati; phylum Pseudomonadota; class Gammaproteobacteria; order Pseudomonadales; family Pseudomonadaceae; genus Pseudomonas; species Pseudomonas sp. NBRC 111133. The sequence goes on from NZ_BCBJ01000044.1 coordinate 22,420, forward strand.
GCGCCGTGCGCGTGCGCAGCGAAGTGAGCGAGCACACCGTCGACCTGATCGTCGAGGACGAGGGCAGCGGGATACCGAAGAGCATCATGGACCGCCTGTTCGAACCCTTCTTCACCACCAAAGACCCGGGCGAAGGAACCGGACTGGGGCTCGCTCTGGTCTATTCCATCGTGGAAGAGCATTATGGGCAAATCACCATCGACAGCCCGGCCGATATCGAACGGCAACGTGGCACCCGGATCCGCGTGACCCTGCCCCGGCATGTCGTAGCGACGTCCCCTGAAATTCGAGACCGTCGAGAGAATTGAATCAATGCCGCACATTCTGATCGTCGAAGACGAAACCATCATCCGCTCGGCCTTGCGTCGCCTGCTCGAGCGGAACCAGTACCAGGTCAGCGAAGCCGGCTCGGTGCAGGAAGCCCAGGAACGCTTCAGCATTGCCACCTTCGACCTCATCGTCAGCGACCTGCGCCTGCCAGGTGCGCCCGGCACCGAGCTGATCAAGCTCGGCCAAGGTACCCCGGTGCTGATCATGACCAGCTACGCCAGCCTGCGCTCGGCGGTGGACTCGATGAAAATGGGCGCGGTGGACTACATCGCCAAGCCCTTCGACCACGACGAGATGCTGCAGGCCGTGGCGCGTATTCTGCGCGACCGGCAGAACGCTCCGGCCGCCGCACTGGCTGCCGAGCCACGCGCCACCAACGGCAAGGCCGCCGCGGCCGACAAAGGCAGCGCGGCTGCGGCCAATGGCGAAATCGGCATCATCGGTTCATGCCCGCCCATGCAGGACATGTACAGCAAGATCCGCAAGGTGGCGCCCACCGACTCCAATGTGCTGATCCAGGGTGAGTCGGGTACCGGTAAAGAGCTGGTGGCCCGCGCCCTGCACAACCTGTCACGCCGGGCCAAGGCACCGATGATCTCGGTGAACTGCGCGGCCATCCCCGAGACCTTGATCGAGTCCGAACTGTTCGGCCACGAGAAAGGTGCGTTCACCGGTGCCAGCGCCGGGCGTGCGGGCCTGGTAGAGGCCGCCGACGGTGGCACGCTGTTCCTTGACGAAATCGGTGAACTGCCACTGGAAGCCCAGGCCCGTCTACTGCGTGTACTGCAGGAAGGCGAGATTCGCCGGGTGGGGTCGGTGCAGTCGCAAAAGGTCGATGTGCGCCTGATCGCCGCGACCCACCGCGACCTGAAGAACCTGGCCAAGGCCGGCCAGTTCCGCGAAGACCTTTACTATCGCCTGCACGTCATCGCCCTGAAACTGCCTGCCCTGCGCGAGCGCGGCAGTGACGTGAACGAGATCGCCAGCGCCTTCCTCGCCCGCCAACGCGCGCGTATCGGTCGCGACGACCTGCACTTCTCGGCCGAGGCCGAGCAAGCCATTCGCCATTACAGCTGGCCAGGTAACGTGCGAGAGCTGGAAAACGCCGTGGAGCGTGCGGTGATTCTTAGCGAGAGCGCAGAAATTTCGGCCGACCTGCTGGGCATCGACATTGAACTGGGCGACCTGGAGGAGGACGAGATCCTCAACAACGCCCTGGTTGCAGCCAGTGCTGCAAATGCCAGCCACGAGCCGACCGAAGACCTGTCGCTGGAAGACTACTTCCAGCACTTCGTGCTCGAACACCAGGACCACATGACCGAGACCGAGCTGGCACGCAAGCTTGGCGTCAGCCGCAAGTGCCTGTGGGAACGCCGTCAGCGCCTGGGTATTCCACGGCGCAAAAGCAACGTTACCAGCGATAACTGACCTGCCTGGCGTACGCCGCAGCATATGCGGTGGGGTGAGACCGAGCGCCGC
>NZ_BCBJ01000045.1:0-79765 GCF_001320605.1 Pseudomonas sp. NBRC 111133
GCGGGCGGCGCTCGATCTCACAGGCGCTGAACCTGTCACGACGAACACCCCAGGTAACACATCAGTCCCCACAAAAATCTGTTACCCAACCTTTGGGTCGTAACAGTTCCCGAGGCGTACGGTAACGAAATCCCGACATTTTCAGCCCCTCGAAAATCACCAGAACGCCTCAACCCCTTGATTTTACTGGACTTGCAAAAGTTGGCACGGCACCTGCTATATGCTTAGTACAAAAACAATAACAAGCACTGCAACTCAGAATAAGAACAAGACGAAACGGCTCACGCACAATAAAAACAAGACGGCGGAGGCGCAGCTAACTGATTCTTTTGGAGAGGATGCGTGTTTGGGGCTTGCCCCACAACCAGGCAGAGAACAACAAAAACTGCACTAAAAAGCAGCGCCTGAACTGGTTGGATCGACAGATCAACGTGACATCAGCGGCCAAAGCAATCCGTTTGCTCTTAACCCCTGGATTGGGGATCGTCCACAAGCTTCGAGATTTGTGGACAGGGCACTCAACAAAAACAAGAAGCCCAGCAAAAAAACAATAAGAGCACGCAACGACTTCTTGGGGAGCTTAGGCTCCCCTTGTCGTTTCTACCCTTCTGGCAGGCATCCTGCTACCCGCCTACACCATTCCCTGAGTAAATGCTAGAATCCCCGCCCATCATGCGGCCATTCTCCTATTCTTGGCCGAACATTCCTTCAAACAGTGCATCCCATGCTGAAGAAGCTGTTCCAGTCGTTCCGCCCGCCCGTACCGGGCCAGCACCACAGGCGCACCACGCCTGAGGTGATCAACAAGAGCCAGCACTCGCTGCAGCGCCACCAGTTCAGCCGCCATGCGGTGAACATCGTGGAACGCCTGCAAAGCGCCGGCTACCAGGCTTACCTGGTCGGGGGCTGTGTCCGCGACCTGATGCTGGGCATCACGCCGAAAGACTTCGACGTCGCCACCAGTGCCACTCCCGAACAGGTCCGTGCCGAGTTCCGCAACGCGCGCATCATTGGTCGCCGCTTCAAGCTGGTCCACGTGCATTTCGGCCGTGAGATCATCGAAGTCGCCACCTTCCGCGCTCCTCACTCGGAAGAAGATCAGGGCGACAGCCACCGTTCGTCGCACAATGCCAGTGGCCGCATCCTGCGTGACAACGTGTACGGCACCCTGGAAGAAGACGCGCAACGCCGCGACTTCACCATCAACGCCTTGTACTACGACCCGGTCAGCGAGCGCATTCTCGATTACGCCAACGGTGTGCACGACGTGCGCAACCGCCTGTTGCGGCTGATCGGCGACCCGACCCACCGCTACCAGGAAGACCCGGTGCGCATGCTGCGTGCGGTGCGTTTCGCCGCCAAGCTCGACTTCGGCATCGAAAAGCACACGGTCCAGCCGATTCGCGAACTGGCCCCGTTGCTGCGCGAGATCCCGCCAGCGCGCCTGTTCGAAGAAAGCCTCAAGCTGTTCCTTTCCGGCCAAGGCGCCATCGCGTTCGAAATGCTGGTCGACCTGCAATTGTTCGAGCCGCTGTTCCCGGCCAGTGCCCACGCCCTGGACGAGCGCCCGACCTACACCCACACGCTGATCAGCCAGGCACTGAACAACACCGACCTGCGCGTGAAGCAAGGCAAGCCGGTCACGCCGGCGTTCCTGTTCGCTGCACTGCTGTGGCCAGCCTTGCCATCCCGCGTGCTGCACCTGCAGAACCAGGGTGTACCGCCGATTCCGGCCATGAACGGTGCCGCTCACGACTTGATCGCCGAGCAATGCGCACGCATTGCCATCCCCAAGCGCTTCACCCTGCCGATCCGCGAGATCTGGGACATGCAGGAGCGCCTGCCACGTCGCAGTGGCAAGCGTGCCGACATGCTGCTGGACAACCCCCGCTTCCGCGCCGGTTACGACTTCCTGCTGCTGCGTGAAAGCGCAGGCGAAGAAACCGACGACCTCGGCCAGTGGTGGACCGACTACCAGGATGCCAACGACAGCGAGCGCCGCGAGATGATCCGCGAGCTGGGCAGCCGTGACGAAGGCACCGGTGCCGGCCCGCGTAAACGCAAACGCAGCGGCAGCAAGCGCAAACGCAGTGGCGACGAGGCGTTCGAGTGAAGACCCGCGCCTACGTCGGCCTGGGCAGCAACCTGGACGCACCTGCCGAGCAGCTGCGCAGCGCCTTGCAGGCGCTTGACCAGGTGGACAGCACCCGCCTGGTAGCGGCCTCTGCCCTGTACACCAGCGACTCGCTGCTGCCCGGCCAACCGCGCTACACCAACGCAGTTGCTGCCCTGGACACTGCTCTGCCGCCCCTGGCCCTGCTCGATGCGCTGCAGGCCATCGAGAACGACCAGGGCCGCGTGCGCAAGGAACGCTGGGGCCCGCGCACGCTGGACCTGGACATCCTGCTGTTCGGTGATCAGGTACTCGACGAGCCACGCCTGAAAGTGCCGCACTACCACATGCACGCCCGCCCCTTCGTGCTGTACCCGCTGGCCGAACTGGTCCCGGGCGATTTCCGCCTGGCCGATGGCCGCGCCCTCGCGCAGTTACTCGCAGACTGTCCGTTCGTCGGCCTGGAACGCCTGTAAACCGGGCGTTCCAGCCTGCCACGCCACTGCGGTAACGCCAGTAACACCCTGATCGTAACAATGCGGTAACAGGGTGATTGACTTCCCCCACCTCGCTCACGACTATAGGCGTCCCGTGTGGCACCAAAGTGCCGCATACCCGTATTTAGGCCCGGACGGACCTGTGCCCGAACATCACCCGCGATGATGTGCCGCTCCGGAAGATGACTACACGCGTTGAATGCAGTCGTTTTTTACAGCGCCTGAACGAGGAATTTCCTACATGCCTGAAGTAACCCTCACCACCCTCAATGGCCTCAAGGCCAAGGGTGAAAAAATCACCATGCTGACCTGCTACGACGCGACCTTCGCCAAGGCCGCCAGCCAGGCCGGTGTCGAAGTGTTGCTGGTGGGCGACTCGCTGGGGATGGTCCTGCAGGGCCACGACAGCACCTTGCCGGTCACCACAGCAGACATGGCCTACCACACTGCCTGTGTCAAACGCGGCAATGACGGCGCCCTGATCCTTGCCGACCTGCCGTTCATGGCACATGCCACCCCGGAACTGGCCTTCGCCAACAGCGCCACGCTGATGCAAGCCGGCGCCCACATGATCAAGATCGAAGGCGCTGCCTGGCTGGCAGAAACTATCCGCCTGCTGGCCGAGCGTGGCGTGCCGGTGTGCGCGCACATGGGCCTGACCCCGCAGACCGTCAACGTACTGGGCGGCTACAAGGTGCAGGGCCGCCAGGAGGCCCAGGCCCGGCAGATGCGTGCCGACGCCATCGCCCTGGAGCAGGCTGGTGCGGCCATGCTGCTGCTTGAATGCGTACCCAGCGAACTGGCGGCAGAAATCACGAATGCCGTGGGCATCCCGGTAATCGGCATCGGCGCTGGCAGCGCCACCGATGGCCAGGTGCTGGTGCTGCACGACATGCTCGGCCTGTCGCTGAGCGGCCGGGTACCGAAGTTCGTGAAGAACTTCATGGAAGGCCAGCCAGGCATTCAAGGCGCCCTTGTCGCCTATGTCGAGGCCGTCAAGCAAGTCAGCTTCCCAGGTAGCGAACACGGGTTCAGTGCATGAATACAGTCAAAACCGTCCGTGAACTGCGTGCAGCCGTTGCCCGCGCCCGCGGTGAAGGCAAACGCATCGGCTTCGTGCCGACCATGGGCAACCTGCACAGCGGCCACGTAGCCTTGGTGACCAAAGCTGCACAACGCGCCGACTTTGTGGTGGCCAGCATCTTCGTCAACCCGCTGCAGTTCGGCGCCAACGAAGACCTGGACAAATACCCGCGCACCCTGGCCGCCGACCAGGAACGCCTGCTGCAAGCCGGCTGCAACCTGCTGTTCGCGCCCACCGTGCAAGAGATGTACCCCGACGGCATGAGCGTGCAAACCCGCGTCAGCGTACCGCAGCTTTCCGAAGGCCTCTGCGGCGCCAGCCGGCCTGGGCATTTCGAAGGCGTGGCCACAGTGGTCAACAAGCTGTTCAACATGGTCCAGCCGGACCTTGCCGTATTCGGTGAAAAGGACTTTCAGCAACTGGCAGTGATCCGTGCCATGGTGCGCGACCTGAACATGCCGGTCCAGATCATCGGCGAGCCCACCGTGCGTGCTGAAGATGGCCTGGCGCTGTCGTCGCGCAATGGTTACCTCACGCCCGAGCAGCGTATTGCAGCGCCCGCGCTGTACCGCACACTGCAGCACATTGCAGCGGGCATCCGCCGTGGCCAACGGGATTTTGCCGCGCTGGTCGCTGAAGGCCAGGCGCAACTGAGCACTGCGGGTTTGCGCCCGGACTACCTGGAAGTCCGTCATGCCGTGAGCCTGCGCCCGGCAATGATCGATGATCGCGACCTGGTTGTGATCGCGGCGGCTTACCTCGGTAACACCCGGTTGATCGACAACCTTTACCTGCACGTCGAAGACAAGACCGCGTAAGAGCCTGGGGCTGCTTTGCAGCCCCAAAATCACCCTGCCCTACCCATTCCCAGCGCGTGGCCTTTGCCTATAATGATGCCAGCCTGAACCCGGCAATGACTGCCGTGTCCAAGGCATCACCACGCACCAAGGGAACCCCGCGCAATGGCGTATTACCGTACACCCCACGATGTGACGGCCCTGCCCGCCTGGCAGGCGCTTCAGCAACACCGCGACGCCATGCAAGGTTTCAGCATGCGCGAAGCCTTTGCCGCCGATGCCAAACGCTTCGACCAGTTCTCCCTGAGCTGCTGCGGCCTGTTCCTGGACTACTCGAAAAACCTGATCACCGAACAAAGCCGCGACCTGCTGGTCAACCTGGCCAACGAAGTGGGCCTGCAAGACGCCATCAAATCGATGTTCGGCGGCGAAATCATCAACGCCTCCGAAGGCCGCCCCGTGCTGCACACTGCGCTGCGCCGACCGGTGGGCGACAAGCTCAGCGTCAACGGCGTGAACGTCATGCCGGAAGTGCACAAGGTGCTCAACCAGATCACCGAACTGGTCGGTCGCATCCACGACGGCCTCTGGCGCGGCTACAGCGAAAAGCCGATCACCGACGTGGTCAACATCGGCATCGGCGGCTCGTTCCTCGGCCCCGAACTGGTGTCCGAAGCACTGCTGCCGTACGCCCAACGCGGCGTGCGTTGCCACTACCTGGCGAACATAGACGGCAGTGAGTTCCACGAGCTGTCGGCCAACCTGCGTGCCGAAACCACCCTGTTCATTGTCTCGTCCAAGTCGTTCAACACCCTCGAGACCCTGAAAAACGCCATGGCCGCACGCACCTGGTACCTGGCCCAGGGCGGCTCGGAAGCCGAGCTGTACCGCCACTTCATCGCCGTTTCCAGCAACAAGGCTGCCGCCGTGGCCTTTGGTATCCGCGAAGAGAACATCTTCCCGATGTGGGACTGGGTAGGCGGGCGTTACTCGCTGTGGTCGGCCATCGGCCTGCCGATTGCCCTGGCCATTGGTACGGCCAACTTCAAGGAGTTGCTGTCGGGTGCCTACACCATGGACCAGCACTTCCAGACCGCGCCGTTCGACAAGAACATGCCAGTGCTGCTGGCCCTGCTAGGCGTGTGGTACGGCAACTTCTGGGACGCGAACAGCCATGCGATCCTGCCGTACGATCACTACCTGCGTAACATCACCAAGCACCTGCAGCAGCTGGACATGGAGTCCAACGGCAAGAGCGTGCTGCAGGACGGCACCCCGGTGAAGGTTGATACCGGCCCGGTGATCTGGGGCGGCGTTGGCTGTAACGGTCAGCACGCCTATCACCAGTTGCTGCACCAGGGCACCCAGCTGATTCCGGCCGACTTCATCGTGCCGGTGGTGAGCTTCAACCCGGTGGCCGACCATCACCAGTGGCTTTACGCCAACTGCCTGTCGCAGAGCCAGGCGCTGATGCTGGGCAAAACCCGTGAAGAAGCCGAAGCCGAGCTGCGCAGCAAAGGCCTGAACGAAGCGGACATCGAAAAACTGGCCCCGCACAAGGTGATCCCGGGCAACCGCCCGAGCAACACCTTGGTCGTGGAGCGCATCAGCCCTCGCCGCCTGGGTGCGCTGGTGGCGATGTACGAACACAAGGTGTTCGTCCAAAGCGTGATCTGGGGTATCAACGCGTTCGACCAGTGGGGCGTAGAGCTGGGCAAGGAGCTGGGCAAAGGCGTTTACCAACGCCTGGTCGGCAGCCTGGAAGACAGCGCCGAAGATGGCTCTACCCAAGGCCTGATCAACTACTTCCGCGGCCGTCACCGCGGGTAATCCGATACCTGCACCGGCCTCTTCGCAGGTAAACCCGCGAAGAGGCCGGCACAGGTTGAACACCTCTCCCAGCTACACTCTCCTATCGAATAGCCGTTGCAGTCCATCGCCCCTTACAAGAGCAGGACCACCCGCCATGTTCGATATCCGCAATTACCCCGAGGCCCTGGCCGTCAGCCAGTCTGCCGCCCTCACCCCCGACGAATACCGCCGCCTCTACCGCCAGTCGGTAGACGACCCTGACACCTTCTGGGCCGAACAGGCCAAGCGCCTGGACTGGATCAAACCTTGGTCCAGCGTGCAGCAATGCGACCTGAAAATCGGCAAGGCCCGTTGGTTCGACGGTGCCCAACTCAATGTCAGCTACAACTGCATTGATCGCCACCTGGCCCTGCGTGGCGAGCAAACTGCCCTATTGTGGGAAGGTGACGACCCAAACGACTCAAAAGCCATCACCTACCGCGAGCTGCACCGCCAGGTCTGCCGCCTGGCCAACGCCCTGAAGGCACGCGGGTTAAAGAAAGGCGACCGGGTATGCATCTACATGCCGATGATCCCGGAGGCCGCCTTCGCCATGCTTGCCTGCACCCGCATAGGTGCCATCCACTCGGTGGTGTTCGGCGGCTTCTCCCCCGATGCCCTGCGTGACCGTATTCTCGATGCCGACTGCCGCACCGTGATCACCGCCGATGAAGGCGTGCGCGGCGGCAAACGCATCCCGCTGAAACAGAATGTCGACAAGGCCCTTGCCAGTTGCCCTGCCGTCAGCAGCGTATTCGTGGTGCGCCGCACCGGTGGCGATGTTACCTGGGTCGAAGGCCGTGACCTCTGGTACCACGAGGCAACAGAAAATGCCGGCAACGACTGCGCCCCCGAACCGATGGAGGCCGAAGACCCGCTGTTCATCCTCTACACCTCTGGCAGCACCGGTAAACCCAAGGGCGTGCTGCACACCACCGCCGGTTACCTACTGCAGGCGACGATGACCTTCAAGGTGGTGTTCGACTACCGTGACGGCGAGGTGTTCTGGTGCACCGCCGACGTCGGCTGGGTCACCGGCCACAGCTACATCGTCTACGGCCCACTGGCCAATGGCGCGATTTCGCTGATGTTCGAAGGCGTGCCCAACTACCCGGACACCTCACGCTTCTGGCAGGTGGTGGACAAGCATCAGGTGAACATCTTCTACACCGCCCCGACCGCCCTGCGCGCACTGATGCGCGAGGGCTCCGCGCCACTGCAAAGCACTTCGCGCAAAAGCTTGCGGCTGCTGGGCAGCGTCGGCGAACCGATCAACCCCGAAGCCTGGGAATGGTATTTCGAGGAAGTCGGGCAAAAGCGCTGCCCCATCGTCGACACCTGGTGGCAGACCGAAACCGGCGGCATCATGCTTACCCCGCTTCCCGGCTCCCAGTCACTCAAGCCCGGCTGCGCGACCCAGCCCATGTTCGGCGTGCAACCGGTACTGCTGGACGAACAGGGCAAGCTGATCGAAGGCCCCGGCGCCGGCCTGCTGGTGATCAAGGCCAGTTGGCCAGGGCAGATTCGCAGCGTGTATGGCGACCACCCGCGCATGGTGGATACCTACTTCAAGCCCATGCCCGGCTATTACTTCACTGGCGACGGTGCCCGCCGCGATGCCGACGGCGACTACTGGATTACCGGCCGCATCGACGATGTGATCAATGTCTCGGGCCACCGCATCGGCACCGCCGAAGTGGAAAGCGCACTGGTGCTGCATGACAGCGTCGCCGAAGCGGCAGTGGTCGGATACCCCCACGACCTCAAAGGCCAAGGCGTCTACGCCTTCGTCACGCCGATGAATGGCGTGACGCCAGACGACACGCTGAAGGCCGAACTGCTGGCCCTCGTCAGCAAGGAAATTGGCAGTTTTGCCAAGCCCGAGCTGATCCAGTGGGCCCCGGCGCTACCCAAGACCCGCTCAGGCAAGATCATGCGGCGTATACTGCGCAAAATCGCCTGCAACGAGCTGGACAACCTGGGTGACACCTCTACCCTGGCCGACCCCAGCGTAGTCCAAGGCCTGATCGACAAACGCCTCAACCAGTAACCGGCGGCCGCTGCCCATGGCCGCCCTGCACCGCAGGTCGCCATGGAAGCCCTTCGTCGCCGTATCGAAACCCAGGTCATGAGCCTCACCGGGCTGGCCCTCGGCCAGCTCGACCTGGAATCGCCCAAGGGCGACCCCGGCCTATTCGGCCCCCACAGCATCAGTTGGCAAGTGCATGGCGACTTCCCGAGCATGCTTGTCGGCGGCATCAGTGCACTCATGCTGCAGTTACTGCACCCGCTGGCCCTGGCCGGTGTGTGGGACCACTCCAATTTCCGTGAAGACCTGATCGGCCGCTTGCGCCGTACCAGTCAGTTTATTTCCGGTACCACCTTCGGTTCCACGCGCGATGCCGAATGGCTGATCGACAAAGTGCGCACCATCCACCTGCAGGTCACCGGCACTGCGCCGGATGGCCGCCCTTATGCGGCCAGCGACCCCGACCTGCTGACCTGGGTTCATGTGGCAGAAGTCAGCAGCTTTCTCGCTGCCCACTTGCGCTACCGCAACCCGCAGCTGTCGCGCGCCGAGCAAGATGCCTACTACGCCGAAATTGCCCTGATTGCCGAGCGCCTTGGCGCCCGGGATGTGCCACGTTCGTGCCAGCAGATCGAAGACTACCTGCTGCGCATGCGTGCGCAGTTGCGCTGCGACAGCCGCAGCCACGAGGTAGTCGGGATTCTGCTCGACGCCCCGGCCCCCAGCCGCCTGGCACAGCCGGTGGGCAAACTGATGCTGCACGCCGGTATCGACCTGTTGCCGGATTGGGCCCAGACCCTGCTCGGTCTGCAGCACGGGCCCTTGCAGCAGCGCATGATACGCCTGGGCCTGCGACGCACCGCACCGGTATTGCGCTGGGCCATGCGAGACGGTTCGGCGCACCGGGCCAAACGGCGCATGGGCATCGAATAAGGTCAAATGGTCGCCCCTGCGGAACTGATTTAACGTGCCATACTCCAAGCACTCCTGCTTAGACAGACGAAGCGACACATGTACAAAGGATTGACTCGCGCCGCTGGCGCACTCTTGGCCCTTGTGGCCCTCTACAGCCTGCTCGGCTTCCTCATTCTTCCCGGTGTGGCACTGCGCATCGCCAACCAGCAGTTGGCCCAGTACGCGACGGTGCCGGCCCACCTCGAACGGGTCGAACTCAACCCCTTCAGCCTAGAGCTGACATTGTGGGGCCTGCAGATCGGCGAGCCCGGCAAGGAACAGGTCGGGTTCGAGCGTCTGTACGCCAACCTCTCGCTCGACAGCCTGTGGACCAAAGCGCTGCACCTGGAAGCCGTAGAGCTCGACAAACCGCGTAACGAGGTGCTGTTTGCCAAGGACGGTAGCCTTAACCTGACCGGCCTGTTCAAGCTGCCCGCCAGCGAAGCCAAACCTGACGAGCCACCCAGCGAGCCGTTCCCGCTGCGCATCGGTAGCATCAAGCTCATCGACGGCTACCTGCATTTCGAGGACTTGCGCCCCAGCGAGCCGATTGAGTTCCTCTACGACAACATGAACCTGGAGCTGAAAAACCTCAGCACCTTGCCTGACGACAGTGCCGACATGACCCTGGTGGCCAACGGCCCCAATGGCGGGCGCATTGATTGGAACGGGACCCTGAGCCTGTCACCGATCGCCTCTGAAGGCACGCTGAAGATCACGGAAGGCAAAATGAAGGCCTTCTGGCCGTACGTACGTGATGCTGTGCCACTGGTGCTGGAGGACGGCGTGGTCAGCCTCGACACGCACTACAAGCTCAACCTCGCCAAACAGACCGAGCTGTTGCTGGAAAACGCCTCCGTGCGCATTGCGCCGTTCGCCATCAAGGCCCCGGATGGCCGCCCCTTGGCACGCCTGGCCAGCCTGGAGGTGAGCGAAACCTCCGTTGACCTGGTCAAGCAACAGGTCACCGTAGGCAAAATCCGCAGCGAGAAACTCGAAACCTGGGCTGCGCTGGAAAAAGACGGCCAGCTCGATTGGCAAAAGCTGTTTGCCAGCCAGCCTGCCAAAGCCACGCCGAAGGAAAAGGCAGAGCCGGCTGCCGCCGAGCCGACACCTGAGCAGCAAGCCGCCAAAGAGCCGAGCAAGCCTTGGCAAGTGCTGCTCAAGGACGTGCAATTGCGCAACTACCTGGTGCACCTGGCAGACCGCAGCCAGAAAGAGCCGGTAGCCTTCGACATCGGCCCGCTCAACGCCGACCTGCAAGGCTTCGACAGCCTCAACCAGTCGCCCTTCACGCTCAAGCTCGATACGGGCGTAGGCAAGCAAGGCAAGCTGCAGGCTGCCGGCCAGGTCAACCTGGCGCCGATATGGGCCAAGCTGGACGTAAGCACCCGCGATATCGACCTGCGCGTAGCACAGGCCTATATCAGCCCGTTCATCCTGCTGGAACTGCGCAGTGGCATGCTCTCCAGCGACCTCAAGGTCGACCTGAAGAACACCGCACCGCTGGCCTTCAATATCACGGGCAAAGCCCAGGTAAACCAGCTGCACACCCTCGACACCATCAAGAGCCGCGACTTCGTCAAATGGCAGCAGGTGAACGTCGATGGCTTGTCTTATGTACACGGCGATGCGTTGTCGATCGACAAGGTAACCCTGCTGCAACCCTATGCACGCTTCATCATCAACGAAGACCGCACCACCAACGTCAATGACCTGTTGATCCCGCAACCGGCTGGCACCCCGGCGAAAAGCCAAGCCAAGCCGGCCTCAACCAGCAGCGACAAGCCGCTGGGTATCCACATCGGCCAGATCGACATCAACGACGGCTCGGCCAACTTCGCCGACCTCTCCCTCACCCCCAACTTCGCCACGGCCATTCAGCAGCTCAATGGCCAGATCGGCACCATCGACAACCGCAAGCCGGTGCCGGCCAAGGTCGACGTGAAGGGCAAGGTCGACCGCTACGCACCGGTCACCATCAAGGGCGCGCTCAACCCGTTCAACCCGCTGGCCAGCCTGGATATCGCCACCAGCTTCAAGCGCGTCGAACTGACCACCCTCACGCCCTACTCCGGCAAGTTCGCGGGCTTTCGCATTCGCAAAGGCAGGCTCAACCTCGACCTGCACTACCTGATTACCAACGGCCAGCTCAAGGCCGAGAACAAGGTGGTGGTGGAGCAACTGCAGCTGGGCGAAAAAGTCGACAGCCCGGACGCAGTCGACCTGCCGATCCGCCTTGCAGTAGCGCTGCTGAAAGATACCGAGGGCAAGATTTCGATCGAGCTGCCAGTGTCTGGCGACCTCAACAACCCGCAATTCAGTGTGATGCCGATCGTCTGGCAAACCCTGCGCAACCTGGTACTGCGCGCGGCACAGGCGCCGTTCAAGTTCATCGGCGGGCTGATTACCGGCGGTGGCTCGGAAGACCTGGGCAACGTGGCGTTCGCCCCTGGGTCCAGCGAGCTCAGTGGCGATGCCCAGTCGTCCCTGGACAAGCTGGCATCCGCGCTGAAAGAACGCCCGGAACTGCGCCTGGAAATCGAAGGCACCAGCGCCCAGGCCAGCGATGGCCCGCTGATCGCCCAGCAGCGCCTGGAGCGTGAGTACCAGGCCACCTGGTACAAGATCCTGCAGCGCCGGGGCGACAAGGTGCCGGCCAATGCCTCGATGCTGGTGGTGGACGACAGCGACAAACCGGCAATGCTCGAAGGCATTTACCGCACTCGCCTGAAGCAGCAGCCACCTGCCGAATGGGAGCAACTGGGCCGCGACGAACGTACCGCCAAGCTGCGCGAGGCAGTGATCAAGTCGTGGGCCGAGAGCACCGCCTTGCTGCGCACGCTGGGCCAGGAGCGGGCCAGCAGTATCAAGGATTACCTGGTGGACAAGGGCAAGCTGGAAGATGACCGGGTGTATTTCATCGATACCAGCCTGGGGCAGCCTGAGAGCGATGGGCGGGTGGTGACGCCGATGCACCTGGATGCTGAATAATCTTTTTTAGCAGGTCTGGCCTCTTCGCGGGCAAGCCCGCTCCCCCAGGAATCGAGCGCAGTTCAAGGCCTGTGCAGTACCTGTGGGAGCGGGCTTGCCCGCGAATGGGCCGGAACAGGCATCAGACCAACCGTTGCCCAGACACAGCCGGGTGATACAGCGGCTGCACCTTGTTCCCCGCCGGGTCCAGCAGGTGGAAGCTACGCGCTCCGTCACCGTGGTTGAACGGCCGGTCCAGCAGCGTGACACCGTGGGCCTTGAAGTACTGGTACCACGCCTCCAGCTCCTCCACGCTGTCCACAATGAACCCGTAATGATCGAGCGTCTGCAACCCATTGGACGCCCCTGCCCCACGTCCCAGCGAAAGGTTGTCGTTGCCACAGGTGAGGTACACCAGGTCTTCGTTGGCACGGTTCAATACCTCCATACCCAGCACATCGACATAAAAGCGTTCGCACTCTTCCAGGTTGGGTACCAGCAAGGCGATATGGCGCAAGCCATTCAGGCGGCCGGGGCGTGCAGGCAATTCGGACATTGGCGAGACTCCATTTTTGTATACAATTCACTAATGAATTTAAAACAAAAGGAGCGACTTGTGTATAGCCTGTTTATCAAGACCCGTGTGAAGCCCGGTTGCGCCGAGGATTTCCTGACAGCGATCAAGGTCAATGCCGCAGCTTCTGTCACCAACGAGCCAGGCTGCCTGGTATTCGATGTGTCGCAGGACCGACTCGATCCGCAGGTAATCTACCTGTACGAAATCTACCGCGATGATGCCGCGTATGAAGCGCATACCCAGACCGCACACTTTCGTGATAGCCGCCCACTGGTAGAGCCGCTGATCGTCGAGCAGGAATGCTTCGAAAGCGATGTAA
The DNA here is from genome assembly GCF_001320605.1 of Pseudomonas sp. NBRC 111133. Taxonomy (NCBI): domain Bacteria; kingdom Pseudomonadati; phylum Pseudomonadota; class Gammaproteobacteria; order Pseudomonadales; family Pseudomonadaceae; genus Pseudomonas; species Pseudomonas sp. NBRC 111133. The sequence goes on from NZ_BCBJ01000045.1 coordinate 13,195, forward strand.
TCGCCCTCAACCCGGGCTACTGAGTGCAAAAGCAAAGCCCCGGCACAGGCCAGGGCTTCGGTAGAGGTGGCCAAATCCGTTTGGCCGACGGGACATCCCTTATTCGGACTTCAGGCCATCAGCCGAAACGGCCTGAACGCCTTTGATCTTCTTAGCGATGGCGACTGCCATCTCTTTCTGTGCATCGGTAATGGCCACGTCGGACGACAGCGACACGACACCTTTATTGGTCTCGACTTTGATGTCACTGCCTGGCACGCCTTTCTCGGTCATCAGGTCGGCTTTGACCTTGGTGGTGATCCAGGTATCAGAGGTAGCTTCCTTGGCTTTGGTCACCTCACCGGCCGCCAGCGTCATGGGGGCCTGGGTGGACTGTTGGGCGAATGCCGCGTTAGCCATGGTCAGGGTCAGAGCGGTAGCAGTAGCGGCAGCAATGGCGAACTTCTTCATGTGGGTCACTCCTGTTTGTCGAAAGGTCTGCGCCGTATGTCCTGGCGGCAGGTATGAAGGTAGTTGCATGTGCTGTGCCAGCTCTATCGCCTAAAATTAATCTTTTTAAATCAATAAGTTAGCAAAAATACATCACTTTCAGTGTCGTGCATTTTGCAATCTGCACGGTAAACCTGCATGCAAGATGCAAGTCCGCAAAAGGTTCCCGCAGCCCATGAAAAAAGGGCCCCGAAGGGCCCTTTTCCTGTTGCGTTGCAATCGCTTAGACGCCCGAGGCCTTGGCCGCGGCAACGTCCTTGATCGACAGCTTGATACGGCCGCGGTTGTCCACGTCCAGTACCAGTACTTCCACTTCCTGGCCTTCTTTCAGGATGTCGGTGACTTTCTCGACGCGAGCATCGCTCAGCATCGAGATGTGCACCAGGCCGTCCTTGCCAGGCAGGATGTTGACGAAGGCGCCGAAGTCGACGATACGCTCAACCTTGCCGACGTAGATCTTGCCGATTTCGGCCTCGGCGGTGATGCCCAGGATGCGCTGCTTGGCAGCATCTGCAGCTTCCTTGGTTTCGCCGAAGATCTTGATCGAGCCATCGTCTTCGATATCGATCGAAGCCTTGGTCTCTTCACAGATGGCGCGAATGGTGGCGCCGCCTTTACCGATGACGTCACGGATCTTGTCGGTGTCGATCTTCATCGCGATCATGGTTGGGGCGTTGGCCGACAGCTCGGTACGCGACTGACCAATGATCTGGTTCATCTGGCCGAGTATGTTCAGACGCGCTTCCAGGGCCTGGCCCAGGGCGATTTCCATGATCTCTTCGGTGATGCCGTTGATCTTGATGTCCATCTGCAGCGCAGTAACGCCTTTGGCGGTACCGGCTACCTTGAAGTCCATGTCGCCCAGGTGGTCTTCGTCACCGAGGATGTCGGTTAGGACCGCGAACTTGTCGCCTTCCTTGACCAGGCCCATGGCGATACCGGCAACTGGCGCCTTCATCGGCACACCAGCGTCCATCAGGGCCAGGGACGCACCGCAGACCGAAGCCATGGAGCTGGAACCGTTGGATTCGGTGATTTCCGAAACCACGCGGATGGTGTACGGGAACACGTCGGCGGCCGGCAGCATGGCCTGGACCGAACGACGGGCCAGACGGCCGTGGCCGATTTCGCGACGACCAGCACCGCCCATACGACCACACTCACCTACCGAGAACGGTGGGAAGTTGTAGTGCAGCATGAAGGGGTCTTTCTTCTCGCCTTCGAGGGTGTCCAGCAGCTGGGCGTCACGGGCAGTACCCAGGGTCGCAACGACCAGAGCCTGGGTTTCGCCACGGGTGAACAGTGCCGAACCGTGAGTTTTCGGCAGCACGCCGACTTCGATGTTCAGTGGGCGAACAGTCTTGGTGTCGCGGCCGTCGATACGTGGCTTGCCGTTTACGATGTTCTCGCGAACGGTGCGGTACTCGATTTCGCCGAAGATATCTTTGACTTCGGAGGCCGAAGGCTGGCCTTCTTCACCCGAGAACTTGGCAACGGCCTGGTCACGCAGCTCGCCCAGGCGCGCGTAGCGGTCAGCCTTGACGGTGATGGTGTAGCCCTGCGAAACCGCTTCGCCGAACTCGGCGCGGATGGCGTTGAACAGCTCGGTGTTGGCAACGGCTGGTTTCCAGTCCCAGGTCGGCTTGCCCGCTTCGGCAGCCAGTTCCTTGACAGCCTGGATAACGGCCTGGAATTCGTCGTGGGCGAACAGTACGGCACCCAGCATCTGGTCTTCGGTCAGCTCTTGAGCTTCCGATTCAACCATCAGTACGGCGTCGGAAGTACCGGCTACGACCATGTCCAGGCTCGAAGCAGCCAGTTGCTCGTAAGTCGGGTTCAGCAGGTAGCCGGTGCTTTCGTGGAAGGCAACGCGAGCGGCGCCGATCGGGCCTTCGAACGGAATGCCGGAGATGGCCAGGGCAGCCGAGGTACCGATCATCGCGGCGATGTCCGGGTCGGTCTTCTTGCTGGTGGAAACCACGGTGCAGACGACCTGCACTTCGTTCATGAAGCCTTCCGGGAACAGCGGACGGATCGGACGGTCGATCAGGCGCGAGGTCAGCGTCTCTTTCTCGGAAGGACGGCCTTCACGCTTGAAGAAGCCACCCGGGATCTTGCCGGCGGCGTAGGTCTTTTCCTGGTAGTGAACCGACAGCGGGAAGAAGCCCTTGCCTGGATCAGCCTGTTTGGCGCCTACCACAGTCACCAGCACGGTGACGTCGTTGTCGACGGTAACCAGCACAGCGCCGGTTGCCTGACGGGCAATACGGCCCGTTTCGAGAGTAACGGTCGATTGACCGAACTGGAAAGTCTTGATTACCGGGTTCACGGTTTCCTACCTTTTTCAGTGGCTCTTGGGGGAACTGGTTTCTTGCGAATTCTTGGGCAGAACGGGGAATCGGCCCCGTTGACCGTCCAGATACAACACGAGGCTGGGAGCCTGGCACCAAGCGGAAAAACCGCTCAGCATTGCCAGGCTGCCAACCTCGGAGATACGCGTGGTGTGTCCAACGGCAGCGCTGCAAAACAGCCCTGCCGAAGCCTGCGACACGCCATGCACACCACTGACCAGGCCGCTATTAGCGACGCAGGCCCAGGCGACCGATCAGGGCGCTGTAACGAGTGGTGTCTTTGCCCTTCAGGTAGTCCAGCAGCTTACGACGCTGGTTGACCATACGGATCAGACCACGACGGGAGTGGTGGTCTTTATCGTTGGCCTTGAAGTGGCCTTGCAGCTTGTTGATGTTGGCGGTCAGCAGAGCAACCTGCACTTCCGGGCTACCGGTATCGCCGGCGGCTTGCTGGTATTCGGCAACGATCTGAGCTTTTTCTTCAACGCTGAGGGCCATTTGGCTTCTCCTGATAACGGATCCCGCAAGCGGGGTCCAATAGGCCAGGGACAAATCCCTGTATTAATAAAAAAGGTGTGACCGTGCCTACTGACAGCCACCCTTGATGCCGTGGGGCTCGGCTACTGCCTGGCCCCCCGGTTTCGGTCATTCCGACCGAATCAGCCGACGCGGCGCAATGCGCCCGTCTTCGCTCACTTCACCGATACCGATGAAGCGCGCATTGTGATCCTGTACCCGGACCATGCCAAATTGTGGCGCGTCCGGTGCGCGTACCGCCTGCCCATGCAGCCAGTAGAACGCACTGTGTTCGGACAGGCACACCAAAGGCCAGTCCTGCAGGCCACTGTCCGATGGCATCAGGAAGCGATCGAGCGCTTCGTTGCCACCTTCGGCGTGGGCATGTTCGAGTGCCTCGAGGGTGACCGTCTGTGCCAGCGCGAAAGGCCCGGCCTGGGTCCTGCGCAGCTCAGCAACATAGGCGCCACAGCCAAGGGCCTCGCCAATATCCTCCACCAGGGTGCGGATATAGGTGCCTTTGCTGCATCCTACGCTCAACCGTGCACGGGTGCCTTCGCACTCGAGCAACTCCAAGCGGTTAATAGTAACAGAACGCGCCTCGCGCTCCACTACCTCTCCTGCACGAGCCAGCTTATACAGTGGCTGGCCGTCACGCTTGAGCGCCGAGTACATCGGCGGTATCTGGCTGATCTGGCCACGAAAACGCGGCAACAGCGCCTCGATGTCGGCGCGACCAACGGTCACGTCGCGGGTCTGTAGCACCTCACCTTCGGCATCGCCGGTGTTGGTAGTCTGCCCCATCTGCATGACGGTTTCGTAGCCCTTGTCGGAATCGAGCAGGTACTGCGAAAACTTGGTCGCTTCACCGAAGCACAGCGGCAGCACGCCGGTTGCCAACGGGTCGAGGCTACCGGTGTGGCCGGCCTTTTCCGCATTGAGCAGCCAGCGCACCTTTTGCAGGGCGGCATTAGAGGTGAAACCCAGCGGCTTGTCGAGCAGGATGATGCCGCTGACATTGCGGCGGATACGTTTGACCTGGGCCACCGCTTACTCCTTGGTGTCCGGCTCGTCGGCGTCCTTGTGCAGGCGGTCTTCGGCCACTGCACGTTCGATCAGCGCCGACAGGTGCACACCGCGACTGACGCTTTCATCGAAGTGGAAGTGCAGTTGCGGCACGCTGCGCAGCTGCATCGAGCGGCCCAGGTGCAAACGCAGGAAGCTGGCAGCGCTGTTCAACGCCTTCAGCGACTGCTGCACGGCATCTGGCGTTTCCTCACCCATGACGGTGATGAACACCTTGGCATGGCCCAGGTCACGGCTGACGTCCACGGCGGTGATGGTCACCAGGCCAACACGCGGATCTTTGACTTCGCGACGGATCAGCTCGGCCAGCTCACGCTGCATCTGATCGCCAATACGTTGGGTACGGCTATATTCTTTGGCCATTCTTGTTACCTGTAACTTAAAGCGGCAAACGCCCGGTCAGACCAATGCCTGACCGGGCGCTACCTGTAGAGGTGCTGAAAACCGCCGCGTAGAGAAGCGGTTTGCAGCCAGCTCACCCTTAGAGGGTACGAGCAACCTGGACTTTCTCGAAGACTTCGATCTTGTCGCCGACCTTGACGTCGTTGTAGCTCTTGACGCCAATACCGCACTCCATGCCGTTACGCACTTCGGAGGCATCGTCCTTGAAGCGACGCAGCGATTCCAGCTCGCCTTCGAAGATCACAACGTCTTCGCGCAGTACGCGGATCGGACGGTTGCGGTACACGGTACCCTCGATGACCATACAGCCAGCGATGGCGCCGAACTTCGGCGAACGGAACACGTCACGTACTTCGGCAACGCCCAGGATGTTCTCGCGAACATCGCTGCCCAGCATACCGGTCAGGGCCTTCTTGACGTCTTCGATGATGTCGTAGATCACGTTGTAGTAACGCATATCCAGACCTTCCTGCTCGACGATCTTGCGGGCGCCGGCATCGGCACGCACGTTGAAGCCGAACAGTACTGCATTCGAAGCCAGCGCCAGGTTGGCGTCGCTTTCGGTGATACCACCGACGCCGCCACCAATCACGCGCACCTGAACTTCGTCGTTGCCCAGGCTGCCGAGCGAGCCCTGCAGTGCTTCCAGGGAACCACGCACGTCAGTCTTGAGGACGATGTTGAGGGTCTTCTTCTCTTCCTGACCCATGGTCTCGAAGATGTTTTCCAGCTTGCCGGCGTGAGCACGGGCCAGCTTGACCTCGCGGTACTTGCCTTGACGGAACAGGGCAACTTCGCGGGCTTTCTTCTCGTCGGCAACCACGGACAGCTCGTCACCGGCTTCCGGAGTACCGTCCAGGCCGAGGATTTCGACCGGGATCGACGGGCCGGCTTCCTTCACAGGCTTGCCGTTCTCGTCGAGCATGGCGCGCACGCGGCCATAGTTGGAACCGCACAGGACCATGTCGCCCTGACGCAGGGTACCGTCCTGAACCAGGATGGTCGCCACCGGGCCACGGCCCTTGTCCAGGCGCGATTCAACGACCACGCCACGACCTGGAGCGGTCGGGGTAGCGGTCAGTTCGAGAATCTCGGCCTGCAGCAGCACGGCTTCGAGCAGCTCGTCGACACCGGTACCCATCTTGGCCGAAACCTTGACGAACGGCGTGTCACCACCCCAGTCCTCGGAGGTAACGCCTTCGACGGCCAGCTCGTTGCGGATGCGATCGAGGTCGGCACCCGGCTTGTCGATCTTGTTCACTGCAACCACCAGCGGAACGCCAGCTGCCTTGGCATGTTGAACCGCTTCGCGGGTTTGCGGCATCACGCCGTCGTCCGCCGCCACCACCAGGATGACGATGTCGGTGGCCTTGGCACCACGGGCACGCATGGCGGTAAACGCGGCGTGGCCAGGGGTGTCGAGGAAGGTGACCATGCCACGGTCGGTTTCCACGTGGTACGCACCGATGTGCTGGGTAATACCACCGGCTTCGCCAGCAGCCACCTTGGCACGACGGATGTAGTCCAGCAGCGAGGTCTTACCGTGGTCAACGTGACCCATGACGGTAACGACCGGTGCACGCGACTCGGTCTGGCCTTCGAACTTGAGCGATTCGGCCAGGGAGTCTTCCAGTGCGGTATCGCTGACCAGGGTGACCTTGTGGCCCAGCTCTTCTGCGATCAGCTGAGCGGTTTCCTGGTCGAGCACCTGGTTGATGGTAACCGGGGTGCCCAGCTTGAACATGAACTTGACGACTTCAGCGCCCTTGACGGACATCTGGTTGGCCAGTTCAGAGACCGTGATGGTCTCGCCGATGGTCACATCACGAATGATAGGGCCAGTCGGGTTCTGGAAGCCGTGCTGGTTGCGCTTCTTCAGCTTGCTCTTGCCACCGCGGCCACGGCGTACGCCATCGCTTTCTTCATCGGTGGTGCGCGGTGCGGCACGAGGAGTCGGAGCCTTTTCCTTCTCCTTGACCTTGACCTTGATCGACACGCGCGGGGCTTCGCCACGACGCTCGCCGCCACGACGGTCTTCGTCACGGGTACGGCCTTCGTTGCGACGGGCTTCGTCTTTCTTGCGCTCGGCAGCACGGGCTGCGGCGTCTTCGGACGCCGGGGCGTCGGCGACTACCGGGGCCGGAGCAGCGGCAGGCGCCGGCTCAGGCTTGGCGGCTGGCGCAGGGGCGGATGCAGCAGCTTCGGCGGCCTGACGGCGAGCCTGCTCTTCGTTGCGCTGGCGAACTTCGGCCTCGACCTTGTCGCGAGCGGCATTTTCAGCCGCGCGGCGCTCATCCAGCTCACGCTTCTGCTCAGCCTGGATTTCTTCCGGGCTGCGCTGCACGAATACTTTCTTCTTGCGTACTTCTACGCTGATGCTCTTGCTACCGGCGACACGCAGCGTGCTGGTGGTTTTGCGCTGCAAGGTAATCTTGCGCGGCTCTTCCGCCTTGCTTTTGTGGCTGCTCTTCAAATGAGTCAGCAGGGTCTGCTTCTCATTGTCGGTCACTACCTGACCGGCGTCGGTGTGCGGCAGACCTGCCTCACGCATCTGCTGCAGCAGGCGCTCTACCGGTGCCTCGACCTCTTGGGCCAGTTCTTTCACCGTGACTTGCGTCATGCACTTCTCTCCTCAGGCCGCGCCTAATTACTCGAACCAATGGGCTCGGGCGGCCATGATCAACTTGCCGGCACGCTCTTCGTCGATGCCGTCGATGTCGAGCAGATCGTCGATCGACTGCTCGGCCAGGTCTTCGCGGTTAACCACGCCGCGCACCGCCAGTTCAGCCGCCAGGTCCTTGTCCATACCCTCAAGGGAGAGCAGGTCTTCGGCCGGGTGGGCGTCTGCCAGTTTTTCTTCGGTAGCGATGGCCTTGGTCAACAAACGGTCCTTGGCTCGAGCGCGGAGCTCATTGACGATATCTTCGTCAAAGCCATCGATGTTGAGCATTTCTTCCAACGGTACGTAGGCAATTTCTTCGAGGCTGGTGAAGCCTTCGTCGACCAGCACTTGGGCCAGCTCCTCGTCGACTTCCAGCTCATCGATGAAATTGCGCAGGATGTCACCGGTTTCGGCCTGTTGCTTGGCCTGGATGTCCTTCTCGGTCATCACGTTCAGGGTCCAGCCGGTCAGCTGACTGGCCAAACGAACGTTCTGACCGCCACGGCCAATGGCCTGGGCCAGGTTGTCCTCGGCGACGGCGATGTCCATGGCATGGGCATCTTCATCAACGATGATCGCCGCGACTTCAGCCGGCGACATGGCGTTGATGACGAACTGCGCCGGGTTATCGTCCCACAGGACGATATCCACACGCTCACCACCCAGCTCCCCGGATACGGCCTGGACGCGCGAACCACGCATGCCGATACAGGCGCCTTGCGGGTCGATGCGCTTGTCCTTGGAGCGGACGGCGATCTTGGCTCGCGAACCCGGATCACGGGAAGCAGCCATGACTTCGATCAGGCCCTCGGCAATTTCCGGCACTTCAATGCGGAAAAGCTCGATCAGCATCTGCGGCGCGGTGCGCGACAGGATCAGCTGAGGGCCACGGTTTTCGGTGCGAATTTCCTTGAGCAGCGCACGCAGGCGCACGCCAACACGGAAGGTTTCGCGCGGAATGATGTCTTCGCGGGCCAGCAGGGCCTCGGCGTTGTTGCCCAGGTCAACGATAACGTTGTCGCGGGTAACCTTTTTGACGGTGCCGGAGATGATCTCGCCAACGCGCTCACGGTAGGCATCGACCACCTGCGCACGCTCGGCCTCACGGACCTTCTGCACGATGACCTGCTTGGCGGTCTGGGCGGCGATACGACCGAACTCGATAGACTCGATCTTCTCTTCGATCACGTCACCGACCTTGGCTTCAGGGTGGGTGTCCTTGATCTTGTCCAGCCAGGTCTCGATTGCCGGATCATCAAGATCGGCTTCGTCGACCACGGTCCAGCGACGGAAAGTCTCGTAGCTACCGGTGTGGCGGTTGATTTCCACACGCAGGTCGACTTCGTCTTCAAAACGTTTTTTGGTTGCAGTGGCCAGGGCCACTTCCAGCGCTTCGAAAATGACGCCGGGCGGTACACCTTTTTCGTTGGATACCGATTCAACAACCAGCAGTACTTCTTTGCTCATCGTACGCCTCGCCTTGCGCAAGCCATTGGACCCGGACAGTTCACCGGGCCCGGCACGTCTCAGTCAAAACTGGGAATAATATTGGCCTTGTCGATCGAGTCGATCGGCAACAGGAACTCCTGGTTGTCCACCTGGACCACCACGTCCTGCTCCTCCACTCCGCGGAGAAGGCCCTGGAAGTTACGACGACCCTCGAAGGGTGAGCGCAGCTTGATCTTCACTTGTTCGCCGGCATGCGAGGCAAACTGTTCCAGAGTGAACAGTGGGCGATCCATGCCTGGAGAAGACACCTCGAGGGTGTACTCACTGCTGATTGGATCTTCCACATCGAGGATTGCGCTGGCCTGACGGCTGACCGCTTCGCAGTCGTCCACCAGGATGCCACCTTCCTTGTCGATGTAGATGCGCAGTACCGAATGCTTACCCTGGGAAACGAACTCGATCCCCCAGCACTGATAGCCCAGACCCTCGACAACCGGGGCCAACAAGGCCTGCAACTGTTCTAGCTTGCTCGACACCTGAACCCCCTCGTGCATGCTGTGCAAATAAAAAATGGGCGAAGCGCCCATCCCTGAAAGCGCCGTTGGACAACGACGCCGAAAACTGTTCGGTTAGCAAAAAGCCCCTGAAAAGGGGCTCCGCTGAAGCTGGTTGCGGGGGCTGGATTTGAACCAACGACCTTCGGGTTATGAGCCCGACGAGCTACCAAGCTGCTCCACCCCGCGACAAAGCTGGGGCAAAAGTATAAGACCGAACCCTGTTGAGGGTCAAATCAGAACCTTCACCTGCAAGAAAGCCCGCTAAAGCGGGCTCTCAAGCTTTAATTGGTACCGAGAAGGGGACTCGAACCCCTACACCCTATGGGCACAACCACCTCAAGGTTGCGTGTCTACCAATTCCACCACCTCGGCAATACTACTACTTGAAACCCGTTACTTCTGCTCTTGTGCCGGAGGAGGTACATCACCCGAGTTGCTGGTGTTTTCGCTCTTCTGCTGCTGGAGCACCGGTACATCATCATTAACTGCCGGTTTCTGCGGCTCTTTCACTTCAAGCACTGCTGGATCTGGAAGACCTGCTTGGCTAAGCTGGTGAGCTTGTTGCTTCGCGAAGTATCCTAACCCAAGTGCTGTCAAAAAGAAAGTGGCAGCGAGTATAGCAGTTAATTTACTTAGGAACGTTGCAGATCCCTGGCTTCCGAACACGGTGTTTGAGGCACCCGCGCCGAAAGATGCACCTGCTTCAGCACCTTTACCCTGTTGCAACAGAACCAGCACTACTAGCGACAGCGCTGCCAACAGATGAAAAACAACGATGACTGTTTCCAGCATTTGTTCAGTTTCCTGCGGCGCGACAAATTGCACCGAATTCGTCTGCGTTCAGGGAAGCCCCACCAATGAGACCCCCATCGATATCCGGCATGCCGAACAGTTCGGCCGCATTGGCCGCCTTCACGCTGCCGCCGTAGAGCAACTGCACCTTCGCAGCCACTTCAGCATCTTCTGCCGCCAGCTGGCCGCGGATGGCGGCGTGCACATCCTGGGCCTGCTGTGGCGTGGCCGTCAGGCCAGTACCGATGGCCCATACAGGCTCATAGGCAATTACTGCATTGGCAAAAGCCTTAACACCGAATGCTTCGATGATACTGCTTAGTTGACGCCCGACAACTTCAAGCGTCTTGCCAGCCTCGCGCTCTTCAAGGGTTTCCCCGATGCAAAGCACTGGCTTCAAACCTTTGGCCTGCGCTGCTGCAAACTTTCGATTGAGCACTTCGTCGGTTTCACCAATGATCTGGCGACGCTCCGAATGACCAATCAACACCAACTTGCAACCCGCTTCAACCAGCTGCTCGGGAGCAACTTCCCCGGTCAGCGCACCCTGTTCGGGCTGTACAGCAGAATTCTGTGCGCCAACAGTAATTTCTTTACCTGCCAGGCCATCGATCACTTGATTGATGAACAAGGCCGGTGGAAATACCGCGACTTCCACTCCGCTCGGCAAGGCGAGATTATTCAAGCCTTCGGTCAGCTCAGCGACGCTAGCGCGGGTACCGTGCATCTTCCAGTTACCAGCTACCATAGGGCGACGCATGCTTTACCTCGTCGGTCAAAGTGGGCGCAGATCTTACCCAACCAGATCTGCGCTGGCAAGCGCCTTCAGACACAAACTTCGCTGACCAGTTTGGCCAGCGCTTCAGCGTGCATACGCACCTGGTTTTCGTCCTCGCCCTCGACCATGACCCGAACCAGTGGCTCGGTACCGGATTTGCGCAACAGCACACGGCCACGACCAGCCAACGCCTCGGTCACCTTGGCACTGGCTTCCTTGACGTCCGGGTGCTCCAGCGGGTCGACCTTGCTGGCGCCGAAGCGCACGTTGATCAGCACCTGCGGGCACTTGCGCAGTGCCTGGCGGGCCTGGGCAAGGGTTTCGCCACGGCGCTTGAGCGCCATCAGCACCTGCAGCGCGGCGATGATCGCATCACCGGTAGTGGTGTGGTTGCAGCACACGACGTGACCGGAGTTTTCACCACCGACCAGCCACTCACGCTCAAGCAGCTCGGCCATGACGTAACGGTCACCGACCTTGGCCCGCACGAACGGGATATCCAGGTCCTTCAGCGCCAACTCCAGGCCCAGGTTGCTCATCAGCGTACCCACTACCCCGCCCTGCAGCTTGCCGCGGTCGTTCAGATCCCGGGCGATGATGAACAGCAACTCGTCACCATCGACGATGGCGCCGGTGTGGTCGACCATCAACACGCGATCGCCGTCACCGTCGAAGGCGATACCGAGATCGGCATGCCCCACCAGCACGGCGGCCTGCAGCGATTCGATGTGCGTCGAGCCGCACCCTTCGTTGATGTTCAGGCCATCCGGCTGCGCATGCAGCACGGTCACGTCGGCGCCCAATTCACGGAACACGCTCGGCGCAACCTTGTAGGTGGCACCGTGGGCGCAATCGACCACCAGCTTGAGGCCTTCAAAGCCAGTACCCGTGGGTACGCTGCTCTTGCAGAACTCGATATAACGGCCAGCAGCGTCGTTGATGCGCGAAACCTTGCCCAGCTTGCCCGAGTCGACCACGGACATCGGCTGGTCAAGCAGCTCTTCGATCATCAGCTCGACTTCGTCCGGCAGCTTGGTGCCCTGGCCCGAGAAGAACTTGATGCCGTTGTCTTCATGCGGATTGTGCGAGGCACTGATGACAATGCCAGCCTGGGCATGGAACGTGCGCGTCAGATAGGCGATGGCCGGCGTAGGCATTGGCCCCAGCAGCATGACGTCGGCACCCGCCGCGGCCAGGCCGGCTTCGAGTGCAGACTCGAACATGTAGCCGGAGATACGCGTGTCCTTGCCCACCAGCACCCGGCAATGGCCTTGCTTGCGGAAGGCCATGCCGGCCGCCCAACCCAGCTTCAGCATGAAGTCAGGCGTGATCGGGTATTCGCCGACACGGCCACGAATGCCGTCGGTACCAAAGTATTTTCTGCTCATAGGGACTCCAATGTTCTTATTCGGCGTTTTGTACCGCAGCAATCATGCGCACCACATCGACAGTTTCAGCCACGTCATGGACACGAAGGATGCTCGCCCCCTTGGTCATGGCCAACGCCGCCAGCGCAAGGCTGCCGTACAACCGCTCGCCGACCGGACGTTCCAGCGTCAGGCCGATCATGCTCTTTCGTGAAACGCCCACAAGCAGTGGGCGCCCAAGGCAATAGAGCGCTTCCATGTGCTTGAACAGGCTCAGGTTGTGCGCCAGTGTCTTGGCGAAACCAAAGCCCGGGTCAAGGATGATTCTGTTTGCGTCGATGCCCGCCGCCGCACAGGCGGCCATCCGCTGCTCAAGATAACGCGTAACGTCAGCGGTCACATCATCGTAATGCGGGTCGTCCTGCATGTTACCCGGCTCACCACGCATGTGCATGAGGCACACCGGCAGGCCGGTATCTGCCGCAGCGTCCAGAGCGCCATCGCGCTCCAGTGCCCGCACGTCATTGATGAGCCCGGCACCGAGACGGGCCGACTCACGGATGACGGCAGGCGTGGAGGTATCGACCGAGATGACCACATCGAGGCGGCTGTTGATTGCCTCGACCATCGGCGCGACACGCTCCAGCTCCTCAATGACCGATACTGCCCGGGCACCAGGGCGTGTGGACTCGCCACCGATGTCGATCAGCGTGGCGCCGGCGGCGACCATTGCCTCGGCATGGCGCAGAGCCTCGTCGCGCTGACTGAAGCGCCCGCCATCGGAAAAGGAGTCGGGGGTGATATTGAGAATACCCATGACATGGGTACGCGACAAATCAAGAACCCGGTTGCCGCAAGGCAACCGGGTCGGGTACTGCGCTGAGCTCATAGATGCCCTTAGTGTTGAGCTGCTGGGCCGCCGATTGGCGATTCCGGACGGTCATTCTGGGCGGCAGGCGTGCCCGAATCCTTGTCATCGTCCCAGTCACGCGGTTCACGCGGCGTACGCCCAGCCATGATGTCGTCGATCTGATCGGAATCGATGGTCTCATACTTCATCAGTGCTTCGGTCATCGCTTCGAGCTTGTCGCGGTTGTCGATCAGCAACTGCTTGGCTGTGGCGTAGCACTGATCAATGATGCTGCGCACCTCGGAGTCGATCAGCTTGGCAGTCTCGCCAGAAACACTGGCGTGCTGGCTGCCGGCGCTACGACCGAGGAACACCTCACCGTCTTCTTCAGCGTACATCAGCGGCCCGAGCTTCTCGGACAGTCCCCATTTGGTAACCATGTTCCGCGCGATCTGGCTGGCACGCATGATGTCGTTGGACGCACCGGTAGTGACGCCATCGAAGCCCAGGGTCATTTCTTCGGCGATACGGCCACCGTACAGCGAGCAGATCTGGCTGATCAGCGCACGCTTGGACAGGCTGTAGCGGTCTTCTTCCGGCAGGAACATGGTCACACCCAGGGCGCGACCGCGCGGAATGATGGAAACCTTGTAGACCGGGTCGTGCTCAGGCACCAGGCGACCAACAATGGCGTGGCCAGCCTCGTGGTAGGCCGTGTTGCGCTTTTCTTTCTCGGACATGACCATGGTCTTGCGCTCGGCGCCCATCATGATCTTGTCCTTGGCCAGCTCGAACTCTTTCATTTCGACCAGGCGCTTGTTGGAGCGTGCGGCAAACAGCGAGGCTTCGTTGACCAGGTTGGCCAGGTCAGCACCGGAGAAGCCAGGAGTACCACGAGCAATGACCGCCGGGTTGACGTTTTCGCCGACCGGCACTTTGCGCATGTGCACCTTGAGGATCTGTTCGCGACCGCGGATGTCTGGCAGGCCTACTACCACCTGGCGATCGAAACGACCAGGACGAAGCAGCGCCGGGTCGAGTACGTCCGGTCGGTTGGTAGCAGCGATGACGATGATGCCATCGTTCATTTCGAAGCCGTCCATCTCTACCAGCAACTGGTTGAGGGTTTGCTCACGCTCGTCGTGACCGCCGCCCATGCCGGCGCCACGGTGGCGACCCACAGCGTCGATCTCGTCGATGAAGATGATGCACGGGGCATGCTTCTTGGCCTGCTCGAACATGTCGCGCACACGGCTGGCACCGACACCTACGAACATTTCCACGAAGTCCGAACCGGAAATGGTGAAGAACGGTACTTTCGCTTCGCCGGCAATTGCCTTAGCCAGCAGGGTCTTACCGGTACCTGGCGGACCTACCATCAACACACCGCGCGGAATGCGGCCGCCCAGACGCTGGAATTTGCCCGGATCACGCAGGAACTCGACCAGCTCGCCAACTTCTTCCTTGGCCTCGTCGCAGCCGGCAACATCGGCCAGCGTGGTCTTGACTTGGTCTTCGGATAGCAGGCGCGCCTTGCTCTTGCCAAAGCTCATCGGCCCGCCCTTGCCGCCCGCACCGCCTTGCATCTGGCGCATGAAGAACATGAACACGGCAATGATGACCAGGATCGGGAAGCTGGCCACCAGCAGTTGCGTCCAGATGCTCTGCTGCTCTGGCTGCTTGCCTTCGATGATGACGTGGTTATCGACCAGGTCACCGATCAGGCCATTGTCGGTAATGGCCGGGCGCACGGTCTTGAAGTTGTCGCCGTCGGCGCGCTTGCCGGTAATGATGTAGCCGTCGACGGTCACACGCTCGACCTTGCCATCCTTGACCTGCTGGATGAAGTCGGAGTAGTTGAGGGTCTGCGGCTCGTTAGGGCTGGAGAAGTTGTTCATCACTGTCACCAGGACAGCTGCGATGATCAACCACAGGATCAGATTCTTTGCCATGTCGTTCAATTCGCTACCCTCTGAGGCCGGCGCACGACGCAGCCGTGCCTCGCATGATATTCATCGCCCTAACTTACTACATTACCCACGCAGCCGCAGGCACCGTCTGTAACCCTTTGTGAAAGCTAGACTACACGAAGTTCGGACAATCCTGACGCAGTGGCCGATTGGAATTAACTATCGGCCACCCCGCTTCACACCTTTCACGCCCCTTTGAAGCCCCTGCCCAACAGGTACTGCTCACGGGAACGATCCCGCGACGACGACGGCTTGCGCATCTGCACCTTGTCGAACTTGCTGCGCACGTCCTTCAGGTACACGTCAAAACCTTCGCCCTGGAAAATCTTGATCAGGAAGTCGCCGCCGGGCTTGAGCACGCGGGTCGCCAGATCGAGGGCCAGCTCGCAGAGGAACATGGCGCGCGGTATGTCCACCGCAGGCGTACCACTCATATTGGGGGCCATGTCGGAAATCACAAGGTCTACGTGCGAATCACCGACCGCTTCGAGAATGCGCTGCAGGACTTCGTCGTGGGTGAAATCGCCCTGGATGAAGGTCACGTCGGCGATCGAGTCCATTTCCAGGATGTCGGACGCGATCAGCCGGCCCTGGCCACCAATCAGACGACTGGTCACCTGCGACCAGCCCCCCGGGGCCGCACCGAGATCGATTACGCTCATGCCTGGACGGATCAGGCGGTCTTTTTTCTGGATCTCAAGCAGTTTGTAGCTCGCACGCGAGCGGTAGCCATCCTTCTGCGCCTGTTTCACAAAAGGATCGTTGAAATGCTCTCGCAGCCAGTTTGCGCTGCTTTTGGAACGTTGTACCACGGGGCACCTCGATGATATGCGTCGTGATTGACTGGGCGGAGCCGGTGGCCCTCGGGTAAAATGCCCGTCAATTTTACAGAATCAGACGGAAAGGGTCAGATTATGCCGCTCAATAACGAGCAGAAGAAGCAATACAAGTCCATTGGTCATGACCTGAAGCCGGTCCTGATCGTTGCTGGCAACGGTTTGAATGAAGGCGTCATCGCCGAACTGGAACGCGCGCTGGTCGACCATGAACTGATCAAGGTCGAGATTCGCTCGGAAGACCGCGAAGAACGCGCCGAAACCATTGCCGAGCTGTGCAAGGCTGGCCGTGCCGAGCTGGTGCAGACCATTGGCAAGAAAGCCCTGATCTACCGCAAGAATCCACAGCCGAACAAGCAGCTGTCCAACATCCACCGCTACAAGTAACGGTGGCTCCGGTCAGTGGCGCGGCGAACGCGCCCTGACCGGCACCGGCTGGGCCACCAGCACGATGCCGGAAAAGCCCAGTACCAGGAAGCAGAACATCTGCCAGCGCTCGCCCACGGAAATACCGTAGCGCAAGGTGTAGTACCCCACGCAGGCGCCGAAGCCGAGCAATAGCATCTGGCCACGGAACTGCCTCCACCAGGCCGCCAGGCCGTCCACCCTTGCCAGCACTGCCAGCTGGGTCAACAAGCCAAGCAACGCCACACCGATCAACCAGCGGTCGATCTGCCCGGCGATATCCTGCACCAGCAGCGGCGCCAGGCCACTGACCTTGAGCGCAGGCACCAGCCCTACATGAAAAACCCACAGGCCACCGACCCAGAAAACCTGGGCCAGCTGCCAGAGGATCCCCTCGAGGGATGGCGCCCGCAGGCGCCGGTCAGATGTGCTTGACTTCGACAATCTCGTACTCGACCGTGCCGCTAGGCGTCTTGACGACGACAGTATCACCTTCTTCCTTGCCGATGATGGCACGGGCAATCGGCGCACCGCTCGAGAGCTTGCCCTGTTTCACGTCGGCTTCATCCTCGCCGACGATCTGGTAGGTCACCTCTTCATCGGTTTCGGTGTTGGCCAGTACCACGGTGGTACCGAAAATCACCTTGCCGGTGTGAGGGATAGTGGTCACATCAATCACCACCGAGTTCTGCAGGCGGCCTTCGATATCGCGGATACGCGCCTCGACCATGCCCTGCTCTTCGCGGGCTGCATGGTATTCGGCGTTTTCCTTGAGGTCGCCCAGTTCGCGCGCTTCGCCGATTGCCTGGCTCAGGCGCGGGCGCTCGGTCTTGCTCAGGAACAGGTGCTCCTCTTCCAGGGCGCGAGCGCCCTGGACGGTCATCGGGTACTTGGTAATGCTCATGCTTTCAGTCCTGCATGCAGATCTTGCAAGCGACGAACGGTCTTTTCCGGACCAAACTTCAGCGCTTCGCAGATGGCTTCACCGGCAGCAATGGTGGTGGTGCAGTAAATCTTGTGCTGCAGCGCATTGCGACGAATCGAGTAGGAATCGGCGATCGACTGGCGGCCTTCGGTGGTGTTGATGATCAGCGACACTTCGTCGTTCTTGATCATGTCGACCACGTGCGGGCGACCTTCGGTCACCTTGTTCACACGGCGCACTTTCAGGCCAGCCGCTTCGATAACCTTGGCGGTGCCAGCAGTTGCAACCACTTCGAAGCCCAGGGCGATCAGGTCGCGGGCAACGCCAGCCACTTGTGGCTTGTCGTCGTCACGCACGCTGATGAACGCGGTACCGCCGGTCGGCAGCACTTCGCTGGCACCCATCTGGGCCTTGGCGAAGGCTTCACCGAAGCTGTCACCCACGCCCATGACTTCACCGGTCGATTTCATCTCAGGGCCGAGGATCGGGTCAACCCCCGGGAACTTGGCGAACGGGAAGACGGCTTCCTTGACGCTGTAGAAGTTCGGGATGATTTCCTGGGTGAAGCCCAGCTCTTTCAGGGTTTTGCCAGCCATCACGCGGGCGGCGATCATGGCCAGGGAAGTGCCGATGCATTTGGACACGAACGGCACGGTACGCGAGGCGCGCGGGTTGACTTCGATCACGTAGATCTTGTCGCCCTGCAGGGCCAGCTGCACGTTCATCAGGCCGACGACACCCAGCTCCAGGGCCATTTTCTTGACCTGTACGCGAACTTCGTCCTGCACTTCCTTGCTCAGCGAGTAAGGTGGCAGCGAGCACGCCGAGTCACCGGAGTGAACACCAGCCTGCTCGATGTGCTGCATGATTGCGCCGATCACCACATCGGTACCGTCGCACACGGCATCCACGTCCATCTCGATGGCGCAGTTGAGGAAGTGGTCGAGCAGTACCGGGCTGTCGTTGGACACCTGTACGGCTTCACGCAGGTAGCGCTTGAGCTCGTCCAGTTCGTAGACGATTTCCATGGCGCGGCCACCCAGCACGTACGACGGGCGCACCACCAGCGGGTAACCGATGGCGCCAGCAGCGCTGATGGCTTCTTCTTCGCTGCGTACGGTGGCGTTTGGCGGCTGCAGCAGGTTCAGGCGCTGAACCATCTGCTGGAAACGCTCACGGTCTTCGGCGCGGTCGATGGCGTCCGGGCTGGTACCGATGATCGGTACGCCGGCTTCTTCCAGGGCACGGGCCAGTTTCAGCGGAGTCTGGCCGCCGTAGTGCACGATCACGCCTTTCGGCTTCTCGACGCGGCAAACTTCCAGCACGTCTTCCAGGGTCAGCGGCTCGAAGTACAGGCGGTCGGAGGTGTCATAGTCGGTGGAGACGGTTTCCGGGTTGCAGTTGACCATGATGGTCTCGTAACCGTCTTCACGCAGCGCCAGTGCGGCGTGTACGCAGCAGTAGTCGAACTCGATACCTTGACCGATACGGTTCGGGCCACCGCCCAGGATCATGATCTTGTCGCGGGTCGACGGGTTGGCCTCGCACTCTTCCTCGTAGGTGGAGTACAGGTAGGCGGTGTCGGTGGCGAACTCGGCGGCGCAGGTGTCGACGCGCTTGTACACCGGGAACACTTCCAGCTTGTGACGGTGACGGCGCAGGTTCTTGTCGGTGATGCCCAGCAGCTTGGCCAGACGCTGGTCCGAGAAGCCCTTGCGCTTGAGGCGCAGCATGTAGTCCTTGTCGATCGCCGACAGGGCCAGGGTCTTGACCTTCTCTTCTTCCTTGATCAGGTCTTCCATCTGCACCAGGAACCACAGGTCGATGCCGGTCAGTTCGAAGATTTGCTCGATGGTCATGCCGGAACGCATGGCGTCAGCCACGTACCAGATACGCTCGGCACCCGGCACAGTCAGCTCGCGCTTGAGGATGCTGGCAGCTTCCGGGCTGGCCAGGTCGACTTTCGGGTCGAGGCCGCAGGCACCGACTTCAAGGCCGCGCAGGGCTTTCTGCAGGGATTCCTGGAAGGTACGGCCGATGGCCATGACTTCACCCACGGATTTCATCTGGGTGGTCAGGCGGGCGTCGGCTTTCGGGAATTTCTCGAAGGCGAAGCGTGGCAGCTTGGTGACGACGTAGTCGATCGACGGCTCGAAGGACGCCGGGGTGCGGCCGCCGGTGATGTCGTTCTGCAGTTCGTCGAGGGTGTAACCAATGGCCAGCTTGGCAGCGATCTTGGCGATCGGGAAGCCGGTAGCCTTGGAGGCCAGTGCCGAGGAACGCGACACGCGTGGGTTCATCTCGATCACGACCATGCGGCCGGTGTTCGGGCAAATACCGAACTGCACGTTGGAACCGCCGGTTTCAACACCGATTTCACGCAGCACCGCCAGCGAGGCGTTGCGCATGATCTGGTATTCCTTGTCGGTCAAGGTCTGTGCCGGAGCAACGGTGATCGAGTCACCGGTGTGCACGCCCATCGGGTCGAAGTTCTCGATCGAGCAGACGATGATGCAGTTGTCCTTTTTGTCGCGGACCACTTCCATCTCGTACTCTTTCCAGCCGATCAGCGATTCGTCGATCAGCAGCTCTTTGGTCGGCGACAAGTCCAGACCACGGGTGCAGATTTCTTCGAACTCTTCACGGTTGTAGGCGATACCACCGCCAGTGCCGCCCATGGTGAACGATGGACGAATGATGCATGGGAAGCCCAGCTTCTCGAGAACCGCGTTGGCCTCTTCCATGCTGTGGGCGATACCGGAGCGCGGGCACTCCAGGCCGATGTCTTTCATGGCCTTGTCGAAGCGCGAACGGTCTTCGGCTTTGTCGATGGTGTCGGCGTTGGCACCGATCATCTCTACGCCGAACTTCTCCAGAACGCCGTGGCGCTCCAGGTCCAGGGCGCAGTTCAGTGCGGTCTGGCCACCCATGGTCGGCAGGACGGCGTCCGGGCGCTCTTTCTCGATGATCTTGGCCACCGACTGCCACTTGATCGGCTCGATGTAGGTAGCGTCGGCCATGGCCGGGTCGGTCATGATGGTGGCTGGGTTGGAGTTCACCAGGATGACGCGGAAACCTTCCTCGCGCAGGGCTTTACAAGCCTGGGCGCCGGAGTAGTCGAATTCGCAGGCCTGGCCGATCACGATCGGGCCAGCGCCAAGAATCAGGATGCTTTTGATGTCTGTACGTTTTGGCATGGTTGTCACTCAAATCCGGGGTCAGTCGGCAAGCCGCTTTGAACAATCTGGGTCAGGCGCTTCCGGGCGCGGCGCGAGCCGGCCCGGGGCCTTGAAGCAGGATGCTCAGCGGCGCTTGGCCATGGCATCGGTGAAACGATCGAACAGTGGCGCGACGTCGGTCGGGCCTGGGCTCGCTTCAGGGTGGCCCTGGAAGCTGAACGCGCTCTTGTCGGTGCGCTCGATACCCTGCAGGGTGCCGTCGAACAGCGACTTGTGAATGGCGCGGACGTTGCCCGGCAGGGTGGCCTCGTCAACGGCAAAGCCGTGGTTCTGGCTGGTGATCATGACCACGCCGGTGTCCAGGTCCTGGACCGGGTGGTTGGCACCGTGGTGACCGTGGCCCATTTTCACGGTCTTGGCGCCGGAAGCCAGGGCCAGCAACTGGTGGCCGAGGCAGATGCCGAATACCGGGATCTCGGTTTCGAGGATTTCCTTGATCGCCTGGATCGCGTAGTCGCACGGCTCAGGGTCACCAGGGCCGTTGGAGAGGAACACGCCGTCCGGGTTGAGTGCCAGCACTTCGCTGGCCGGGGTCTGGGCTGGTACCACAGTCACGCGGCAGCCACGGGCCACCAGCATGCGCAGGATGTTCAGCTTGACGCCGTAGTCGAAGGCAACCACGTGGTACGGCAGGTCGGCCGCGTCGATGGTCGGGTGGCTGTCGGTTTTCAGCTCCCACACGCTGGAGCGCCACTCGTAGCGTTCCTTGGTGGAAACGACCTTGGCCAGGTCCATGCCCTTCAGGCCCGGGAAGCCGCGGGCGGCGGCGATGGCGGCTTCTTCGCTGATGTTGTCACCGGCGAGGATGCAACCGTTCTGAGCGCCCTTTTCACGCAGGATTCGGGTCAGGCGACGGGTGTCGATGCCGGCGATGGCAACGACGTTGTTGGCCTTGAGGTACTCAGGCAGCGACTGGGTGTTACGCCAGTTGCTGGCCAGCAGCGGCAGGTCACGGATGACCAGGCCAGCGGACCAGACACGGTTCGACTCGGCATCTTCCGGCGTGGTGCCGGTGTTGCCGATGTGCGGGTAGGTCAGGGTAACGATTTGCTGCGCGTAGGAAGGGTCTGTAAGGATTTCCTGGTAGCCGGTCATAGCGGTGTTGAATACCACCTCACCAACGGTCTGACCGTCGGCACCGATAGCTTCACCGCGGAAAATACTGCCGTCGGCAAGGGCGAGTATGGCTGGCTTTGTCAAGAAGACCTCCCGTAAATCAAGCATGAAAGGGCGATCGCAGGTTGCAAAAAAGCGGAGTGACGTATGGACACGTCACCCCGCTTTCATGTGCTGAATTCAATTCGCTGCGCGCTTTTAGTGGACACACTAAAGCTGTAGCTTACAGAAAAGTGCGTTTTGGGTCTACCGCGGATGTGTCTCTAAAACACAAGATTGCGACAGGCTGACATTGGCGCTGGCTTCTTCGCGGGCTCGCCCGCTCCCACAGGGGCCCCACAAACCCTCAGGCTTGTGCAATACCTGTGGGAGCGGGCAAGCCCGCGAAGAAGCCAACACCGCTCGAGCTGCTTAATGCAGTTCAAGCACATCCTGCATGTCATACAGCCCAGGCTCGCGCCCATCCAGCCACAGCGCTGCACGTACAGCCCCCTTGGCGAAGGTCATGCGGCTGGAAGCTTTATGAGTAATCTCAAGGCGCTCGCCTTCTGCCGCGAACAGCACGGTGTGATCACCCACCACATCGCCGGCACGCACGGTGGCGAAACCGATCGTCTTGCGATCACGTGCACCCGTCTGCCCTTCACGGCCATACACGGCCACTTCCTGCAGGTCTCGGCCCAGCGCGTTGGCAACCACTTCACCCATGCGCAGCGCCGTACCCGACGGGGCATCGACTTTGTGGCGGTGATGCGCCTCGATGATCTCGATATCGACATCATCGCCCAACACCCGAGCGGCCAGATCAAGCAGCTTGAGGCTAAGGTTCACTCCCACGCTGAAGTTGGCGGCGAACACAATTGGAATGTCCTTACCTGCCTCAGCCAGCAACTGCTTTTCTTCAACCGTAAAACCGGTGGTACCGATGATCATCGCCTTGCCGTGCTTGCGGCAGAATGCGAGGTTTTTCAGGGTCACCGAAGGGTGAGTGAAGTCGATCAGCACGTCGAATTCGTCGGCGACCTTGGCCAGATCGTCAGACAACAACACACCAATCCGACCAAGCGCCGCCAGCTCTCCAGCATCGGCCCCAACGAGCGAGCTGTCAGGGCGATCGATCGCCGCCGTCAACCCAGCACCCGGCGTTTGTTGCACGGCTTCGATAAGGGTCTTGCCCATCCGCCCCGCCGCGCCCATCACTGCAATACGTCGCATAGCCTTTTCCTTGTCAGAGATCGCCGAAGAAGCGCTTCACGCCATCGAACCAGCCACTGGCCTTGGGCGAGTGGGAGCTGTCGCCTTCCAGCGAGTCACGCAGTTCTTCCAGCAGCTCGCGCTGGCGACGGCTGAGGTTGACCGGGGTTTCCACCGCCACACGGCACAGCAGGTCACCCGCACCACCGCCACGCACCGGCGCCACACCCTTGCCACGCAGGCGGAACTGCTTGCCGGTCTGGGTACCTTCCGGAATTTTCAGCTTCACGCGGCCATCCAGGGTCGGCACTTCCAGCTCGCCACCCAGGGCAGCATCGGTGTAGCTGATCGGCACCTCGCAATACAAGTGCTTGCCATCACGCTGGAAGATCTCGTGCTCACGCACACTGATCACCACATACAGGTCGCCGGTCGGGCCACCATGGGTACCCGCCTCGCCCTCGCCAGACAGGCGGATGCGGTCGCCCGTATCGACGCCCGCCGGCACTTTGACCGACAGCGTCTTGTATTCCTCGACCCGGCCTTCGCCGTGGCATGAAGTGCATGGGTCGGTGATGATCTTGCCCTGGCCATGGCAGCGCGGGCAGGTCTGTTGCACCGAGAAGAAACCTTGCTGCATGCGCACCTGGCCGATGCCACCGCAAGTCGGGCAAGTCGATGGAGTCGAGCCCTTCTTGGCGCCGGAACCATCGCAAGGCTGGCAGTTGACCAGGGTAGGTACGCGGATGCTCACGGTGGTACCACGCACCGCTTCTTCCAGGTTCAGCTCCAGTGTGTAGCGCAGGTCGCTGCCACGCTGGGCACCGCCACGACCACCACCACGGCCACCACCGAAGAAGTCGCTGAATACATCGCCGAAGATGTCGGAGAAGTTGGCGCCGCCGAAACCAGCACCGCCGCCACCCATGCTTGGGTCTACGCCGGCATGGCCGTACTGGTCGAACGCCGCACGCTTGCTGGCATCAGACAGCACTTCGTAGGCCTCGTTGGCCTCTTTGAACTTGTCTTCCGACTCTTTATCGCCCGGGTTGCGGTCCGGGTGGTACTTCATCGCCAGTCGGCGGTAAGCCTTTTTGAGGTCAGCTTCGCTGGCGCCGCGCTCGACACCCAGAACCTCATAGTAATCACGCTTGGACATAGGTCATTTGCACCTTGTTGGGCGTCTGGCATCTGCGCCGCGCCATCAGCACCTGCCGCCCCTCCAGGGGCTCTGACAGATACTGTAAAAATTCTCGAATTCCAGATACGCCAACGCGGGAGCAAGCCCCCGCGCGGCGACATCCTACCAGCTCACCGCCAAACGGCGGTGAACTGGCCGACAACATGCAGGGATTACTGCTTGTTGTTGTCTTTCACTTCTTCGAACTCGGCGTCAACCACGTCATCGTGCTTGGCTTCCGGCTCGGCCTGCTGCGCGCCACCTTGAGGCTGCTCAGCCGACTGCTCGGCGTACATCTTCTGGGCAACCGGGGCAGAGACCTTGGACAGCTCTTCAACCTTGGCATCGATTGCGGCCTTGTCGTCGCCTTTGACAGCGGCTTCCAGGGCAACAACGGCAGCCTCGATGGCGGTTTTCTCTTCAGCGGTAACCTTGTCACCTGCATCAGCGACCATCTTGCGGGTCGAGTGAACCAGCGCATCACCCTGATTACGGGCAGCAGCCAGCTCTTCGAACTTGCGGTCTTCCTCGGCGTTGGCCTCGGCGTCACGCACCATGCGCTCGATTTCGTCGTCCGACAGGCCGGAGTTGGCCTTGATCACGATCGACTGCGACTTGCCGGTGGCCTTGTCTTTGGCGCTAACGTGCAGGATGCCGTTGGCGTCGATGTCGAAGGTGACTTCGATTTGCGGCACGCCACGCGGCGCTGGCGGAATGTCGGCCAGGTCGAATTTGCCCAGCGACTTGTTCTGCGCAGCCTGCTTACGCTCACCTTGCAGCACGTGAATGGTCACGGCGCCCTGGTTGTCGTCGGCAGTCGAGAACACCTGCGACTTCTTGGTCGGGATGGTGGTGTTCTTCTCGATCAGCGAAGTCATCACGCCACCCATGGTTTCGATGCCCAGGGTCAGCGGGCTGACGTCCAGCAGCAGTACGTCTTTCACGTCACCAGCCAGAACGGCGCCCTGGATGGCAGCACCCATGGCAACGGCTTCGTCCGGGTTGACGTCCTTGCGAGCTTCTTTACCAAAGAAGTCAGCAACGGCTTTCTGCACCAGCGGCATACGGGTCTGGCCACCGACCAGGATCACGTCGTCGATCTTGCTGGCATCGATGCCAGCGTCTTTCAGGGCGATGCGGCAAGGCTCGATGGTACGGTTGACCAGGTCTTCGACCAGCGACTCCAGCTTGGCGCGGGAGATCTTCACGTTCAGGTGCTTCGGACCGGTGGCGTCTGCAGTGATGTACGGCAGGTTGACGTCGGTCGACTGGGCGGACGACAGCTCGATCTTGGCCTTTTCAGCAGCTTCTTTCAGGCGCTGCAGAGCCAGCGGATCGTTCTTCAGGTCCATGCCGGACTCTTTCTTGAACTCGTCGACGAGGTAGTCGATCAGGCGCATGTCGAAGTCTTCACCACCCAGGAAGGTGTCACCGTTGGTGGCCAGTACTTCGAACTGGTGCTCACCGTCGACTTCGGCGATCTCGATGACCGACACGTCGAAGGTACCGCCACCCAGGTCATAAACGATGACGGTGTGGTCGCCCTTGGCCTTGTCCATGCCGTAGGCCAGCGCAGCGGCGGTCGGCTCGTTGATGATACGTTTTACGTCCAGACCAGCGATACGGCCGGCGTCTTTGGTGGCCTGACGCTGGCTGTCGTTGAAGTAGGCCGGAACGGTGATGACCGCTTCGGTGACTGGCTCGCCGAGGTAGTCTTCGGCGGTTTTCTTCATTTTTTTCAGGACTTCGGCGCTGATCTGCGGCGGTGC
This sequence comes from Pseudomonas sp. NBRC 111133, assembly GCF_001320605.1. Taxonomy (NCBI): domain Bacteria; kingdom Pseudomonadati; phylum Pseudomonadota; class Gammaproteobacteria; order Pseudomonadales; family Pseudomonadaceae; genus Pseudomonas; species Pseudomonas sp. NBRC 111133. Next base: position 39,128 of record NZ_BCBJ01000045.1, read on the forward strand.
CATGTCCTTGCCGCTGGCCTGCACCCAAGCGTCGCCGTTATTGGCCTTGACGATCTTGTACGGCACCAGCTTGATGTCTTTCTGCACGACGTCTTCTTCGAAGCGGCGGCCGATCAGGCGCTTCACTGCGAACAGGGTGTTGTGCGGGTTGGTGACGGCCTGGCGCTTGGCCGACTGGCCAACCAGGATTTCGCCATCGTTGGCGTAGGCCACGATCGAAGGGGTGGTACGCGCACCCTCGGCGTTTTCGATCACCTTGACGTTACCGTTTTCCAGAACGGAGACGCACGAGTTGGTGGTCCCCAGGTCGATACCGATGATTTTGCCCATGTTAACTCTCCCGAAACTTGAATTTGGTAGCAGCGACTACTTTGGCCAACTGCGGTAATACTTGAAGGCTTGACACCTAGATGGGGATGCCCCGATGGATTTCAAGCCTTTTCATTGATCGAGGGTTGCGCCGCGCTCGGCGCCTTGCTGACCACCACCATGGCGGGGCGCAGCAGGCGGCCGTTCAACAGGTAACCCTTCTGGAACACGTTCAGCACGCTGTTTGGCTCTACTTCAGCGTTTTCCTGCATGGCCATGGCCTGATGGTGGTCAGGATTGAATGGCTGGCCGTGCGGATCGACAACTTCGAGGTTGTAGCGCTTGAGGGTGTCCTGGAACATCTTCAAGGTCAGCTCGACGCCTTCACGGATCTGCTTGACGTGCTCATCCTCGGCACTGGAGTGCGCCAGGGCCAGCTCCAGGCTATCGATCACCGGCAGCAGGTCGCTGGAGAATTTCTCCAGGGCGAACTTGCGGGCCTTGTCGACTTCCTGCTCAGCGCGACGAATGCTGTTCTGCGCTTCCGCAGCGACACGCAGCGACTGATCCTTGGCGGCGGCCAGCTGCTCCTCGAGTTCCAGAACACGGGCATCTGCAGTGGTTTCTGCACCGGTTTCTTCAACGTTAAGGTCTTTTTCGTTCAGCTGTTCGTCAGCCATGGGGTCTCTCCTGCGCAATTTTGTGGACTGCGAGCCAGGCTCGCCTTGGATGTCGGCTATATGGGGCCGGAAAAACCAGCTTCAAGGGGCAAGGTGGTTTTCCGGGCAGTAACAGAATCTGCCAAGGAGCATTGGCAGGCCTGAAAAAAGTACTGTATAAATAACCAGACCTGACTTTCGGGAGCCGCCCCCCATGCTGGTGCACCTGTCCATTCACAACTACGCCATCGTCGAGCACCTCGACCTCGAAATTGCCCGCGGCATGTCCGTCATCACCGGCGAGACCGGTGCCGGCAAATCGATCATGCTCGACGCCCTCGGCCTTGCCCTGGGCGACCGGGCCGACAGCGGCGTGGTGCGCCCCGGCACCGACAAGGCGGACATCCTCGCCACCTTCGACCTGGTGGACATTCCCGAGGCCCATGCCTGGCTGACCGAACGCGACCTGGACAACGACGGCCTGTGCATCCTGCGCCGGGTCATCACCGCCGAAGGCCGTAGCCGCGGCTACATCAACGGCACGCCCTGCCCGCTCGGCGACCTCAAGGCGCTGGGCGAACTGCTGATCGATATCCACAGCCAGCACGAACACCAGTCGCTGCTCAAGACCGATACTCACCGCCGCCTGCTCGACGAGTACGCGGGTGCCGTCGACCTGGCCCGCCAGGTGCAACTGGCGGCCAAGCGCTGGACCCAGACGCGCCTGGAGCTGGAACGCCTGTCCAACTCAGGCGATGAGCAGCGCGCCCGACACCAGTTGCTGAGCTACCAACTGGAAGAGCTGGACAACCTTGGCCTGGGTGAACACGAACTGGAACACCTGGAGCAGGAGCACAAGAACCTGACCAGCGCCGAAGCGCTGTTCGGCATCTGCCGCCAGGTTATTGATCAGTGCAGCGAAAGCGATTCGGGCAACGTGCTGAGCGCCCTCACCTCCAGCCTCAACCGGCTGGGTGCAGCCACCCACTCACCCAAAGCCCTGGGTGAAGCAGCCAACCTGATTGCCAGCGCGCAGATCCAGGTAGAAGAAGCCGTGGGCGAGCTCAACCGCTTCCTCGACAACTTCGACGCCGACCCTATGCGCCTGCAAGCCTTGGAAGAACGCCTCGACACCATCTATACGCTGGCGCGCAAACATCGCGTGCAGCCCACCGAGCTGCCTCATCTGCAGCAGCAGCTGATGGAAGAGATCGAAGGCCTGAACGCCAGCGACGAGTCAATCGAACGATTGGGCGAAGAGCTTGCCGCCTTCGCCCAGCACTATAAAGAGAAGGCTCGCGAACTCAGCGGCCTGCGCCAGCAAGCGGCGCAGCAGCTGGCAGGCGCGGTGGAGCAAGAAATCCAACGCCTGGGCATGCCTGGTGGGCGCTTCTGCATCGAACTGACACCCAACGAAGGCTCAGACCTGTCGCCTCACGGCCTGGAGCAGATCGAACTGCTGGTCAGCGCCAACCCCGGCCAACCGCTCAAAGGGCTGGCAAAGGTAGCCTCGGGGGGCGAACTGTCGCGTATCAGCCTGGCGATTCAAGTGATCACCGCGCAGACATCACGCATTCCTACCCTGGTGTTCGACGAAGTCGACGTGGGCATCGGCGGCCCTACCGCCGAAATTGTCGGCCAACTGCTGCGCCGCCTGGGCGAGCGCGGGCAAGTATTGACCGTAACCCACCTGCCACAGGTGGCTGCGCAAGGGCATCACCACCTGTTCGTGCACAAGGTGCGCAACAGCGATACCACACACACCGCCGTGGCCAGCCTGGGCAAGCGTGAGCGGGTCGAGGAAGTGGCGCGAATGCTAGGCGGCATCGACCTGACCAAAGAATCCCTGGCGCATGCGCGCAAGATGGTCGTGAGCGGCAAAGCCTGACCCATTCTTGTTCGGCTCCTCCAAAAGCACAAAGGCGACCCTAGGGTCGCCTTTGCCATTCATAACGATAAAAATCGTTACTTCTTCTTACGCACATACAGGACCAGATTGTGGTCCACCAGCTCGTAGCCATGCTCGGCCACGATCTCGCGCTGGCGCTTCTCGATTTCGGCGTCCATGAACTCGATGACTTCACTGGTATCCACGTTCACCATGTGGTCGTGGTGACCACCATCGGCCAACTCGAACACGGCGTGGCCGCCGTCGAAGTTGTGGCGAACCACCAGGCCCGCCGCTTCGAACTGGGTCAGTACGCGATAGACAGTGGCCAGGCCTACGTCCTCGCCTGCCTCCATCAGCGCCTTGTAGACATCTTCGGCGCTCATGTGACGCTGCTCGGTGGAGTCGAGCATCTGAAGGATCTTGACTCGAGGCAGGGTCACCTTGAGACCGGCTTTGCGCAATTCGCTATTTTCAACCATGGTCAGCTTTCTCGCCGATGCTGCTTCGCAGCTTCTCTTAATACGGGTATGATCGGGGTTTACGTTGTCCAGCCAAGATAGTGGAAGTCGCCCACCGATGCAAAACACCAAGCTCTTGCTAAACAGCCTCGCCCTCGCGGGACTGCTCGCACTCGCCGGTTGCTCGTTTCCCGGGGTTTACAAAATCGACATCCAGCAGGGCAATGTCGTAACGCAAGACATGATAGACCAATTACGCCCCGGAATGACCCGACGGCAAGTAAGGTTTATCATGGGCAACCCGCTGATTCAGGACACCTTCAACACCAACCGTTGGGACTACCTGTACAGCCTGCAGCCAGGTGGCGGTAAACGTCAGCAAGAACGCATGAGCGTGTTCTTCAACGAAAGCGACCAGCTGGTCAGCCTGTCTGGCGACTTCATGCCAGGTGTCAGCCGCGACCAGGAAATCCTCGGCGGCAGCAGCGACACCACGGTCAGCCCGGCCACCGAGCCTGGCCAGGCCGAACAGCCAGCCGCGCAGCCCGCGGAAAAACCAGCCAAGCCTGGCTCGACCGAAGAGTCCATCCAGCGCGAAATCGACACCATCGAGACCACCCCGGTCCCGACCCCTGCACCGCTGGAAACCCGCTAATCGGGCCAGCAGGCACAAAAAAGCCCGGACGTGTTCCGGGCTTTTTATTTTCGCTGGCTTAATCAGGCATTCAGCTGCTTGGCCCGCTGGCAGAAAGCATCAACCAAGGTGTTGGCCGCCTGGTTGAACAGCGGGCCTAACGTGGCGCGCACAATCGGCCCAGCATAGTCGAAGGACAGGTCGAGGCTGATCTTGCAGGCCTTTTCACCGAGCGGCTTGAACACCCACACACCATGCAGCTGGGTGAACGGCCCTTCTTCGAGGTTCATCTCGATGGACTGCCCCGGTACCAGCACGTTACGCGTGACGAAGTGCTGGCTCATGCCCCCCTTGGCCACTTCGAGCCTGGCGCGCATATGCGTCTCGCTGGCTTCCATTACCGTCGAGGCCGAGCACCACGGCAGAAACTCAGGGTAGCTGGCCACATCGTTGACCAGATCGTAGAGCGCCTGGGCGGGGTATGGCAGCAGGGCAGAGCGTTGAATATGGGTAGTCATCCAGGCGTCACTTCCAAGGCTGGGTGGCGGCGCTTCGCAGCGTGCCGAAAACAGGTTCTGTGCGTATGACAGGGTTTGTATTGTCCGGTATTCATTCCAGTGGCTCAAGCACACCGAAATCCCATAGCGGACGACGCGCGGACTTGCCTATAATGCCGCCCCTATGGCTAAGCAAAAAAAACATCCGACCGGGACCATCGCGCAGAATAAAAAAGCGCGACACGATTACTTCATCGAACACAAGTTCGAGGCCGGGCTGGTCCTGTCCGGCTGGGAAGTAAAAAGCCTGCGCGCCGGCAAGGCACACCTGACGGACAGCTACGTGCTGCTCAAGGACGGTGAAGCCTGGCTGTTCGGCAGCCACATCACCCCGCTGACCACCGCCAGCACCCACGTCATCGCCGACCCCATCCGCACCCGCAAGCTGCTGCTGAACAAGCGTGAGCTGGAGCGCCTGGAGGCCGCCGTGGCGCAAAAAGGCTACACCTGCGTAGCTTTGGCGCTGTACTGGAGCAAGCACCTGATCAAGTGCGAAATCGCATTGGGCAAGGGCAAGAAGGAATTCGACAAGCGCGACACCATGCGCGAACGCGATTCCAACCGCGAGCTGCAGCGGGCTGTGCGGAACAAAGGCAAAGAAGACTAATTAGTCTTTAGCCTGTTCCAGCCTCTTCGCGGGTTTACCCGCGAAGAGGCCAGCACTGCCCAGACAAATCTCAGCGCCCGCTCCGCCGCTCCGCCCGCGCCACGCGCTGCGCTTCCTCATGCGCCTCTTCCAGCACCTCCTGCACATACAAAATGTGCCGGCTGGACACCTCCCGAGCATCCTCCGCCCTGCCCTCGACAATCGCCAGGTACAGCTCCCGGTGCTGACTGATCAACATGTCCCGGGTCTCAGTGCGTTGCTGGTACATGCCACCAATGTTGGTCACCACGTTGCGCTTGAGCAGGTCGAACAGCCCTCGGATGGTATGCAGCAACACCGCGTTGTGGCTGGCCTCGGCAATTGCCAGGTGGAAGCTTGCATCGGCAGCGCCCTCTTCCGCACGGGTCACTTCATCAACCCGGGCATAGCAGTCCTGCAGTGCATCGAAGGCCGCCTTCAACCGCGCCCGGTCCAGCTCGGTGGCACGCTGGGCAGCGTAATAGGCGCAGGACGCCTCCAGCGTGTGGCGGAACTCAAGCAAATCACGCTGGGCCTCGGCGCTGTGCTCTAGCAACTGCAGCAACGGGTCGCTGAAGGTGGACCCCAACGACTCGGCAACAAAATTGCCCCCGCCCTGACGGCTGACCAGCAGCCCCTTGGCCACCAGTTTCTGGATTGCCTCACGCAGTGACGGGCGGGACACGCCGAACTGTTCGGCAAGGGCACGCTCGGCCGGCAGCCGCTGCCCCGAGGTCAGCGTACCTTCCAGAATCATCCCTTCCAGACGATCGACAATGTCGTCGGACAGGCGCCGTTGGCGGACCTGATCAAAAACCATCACATGCTCTCCACAAACCCCCGGCAAATTTCAGGGGGCGCCTATTCTCGCCGATCCAGTCCGCGCAAACACCCATCAAGCCGCGATTTTCCCAGCACATCAGGTGCCCGCTCATCGGCACGCGACCAAAGTTTTGCACGGGACAAATTGACACACCCACGACAGCGCTTTTAACCTAGCGTCCAGCCATTGTAAATTGGTCTTACCAATTATCCAATGCCAGTGCTGACCAACAACAATTAGGGGCCACCCCATATGCAAACCTGGCAACAACTCTATAGCCCGCTTGGTAGTCTTGGCCTGTCCGCACTGGCGGCGGTCATTCCCATCGTGTTCTTCTTCCTTGCCCTCGCCGTGTTCCGCCTTAAAGGCCACGTAGCCGGCAGCATCACCCTCGCGTTGTCGATCCTGGTGGCCATCTTCGCCTTCCAGATGCCTGTCGACATGGCTTTCGCCGCCGCGGGTTATGGTTTCCTCTATGGCCTCTGGCCAATTGCCTGGATCATCGTTGCCGCGGTGTTCCTGTACAAACTCACGGTCAAGAGCGGCCAGTTCGAAGTGATCCGCAGCTCGGTGCTGTCGATTACCGACGACCAGCGCCTGCAAGTGCTGCTGATCGGCTTCTGCTTCGGCGCCTTCCTGGAAGGTGCGGCGGGCTTTGGCGCACCGGTGGCAATCACTGCCGCGCTGCTGGTGGGCCTGGGCTTCAATCCGCTGTACGCCGCCGGCCTGTGTCTGATCGCCAACACCGCACCGGTAGCCTTTGGTGCCTTGGGTATCCCGATCATCGTGGCCGGCCAGGTCACCGGCATCGACGCCTTCCACATCGGCGCCATGACCGGCCGCCAGCTGCCGCTGCTGTCGCTGTTCGTGCCGTTCTGGCTGGTGTTCATGATGGACGGCCTGCGTGGCGTGAAAGAAACCTGGCCTGCCGCCCTGGTCGCCGGCCTGAGCTTCGCCGTCACCCAGTACTTCACATCGAACTTCATCGGCCCGGAACTGCCCGACATCACCTCGGCCCTGGCCAGCCTGATCGCCCTGACTCTGTTCCTGAAAGTCTGGCAGCCCAAGCGTTCGTTCAGCGAAGCCAAGGGCAGCGTCGGCGCAGCGGTTGTGGAGCCAAGCGGCAGCCAGCCTAGCCCGTACAGCTTTGGCGAGATCTTCAAGGCCTGGTCGCCATTCCTGATCCTCACCGTGCTGGTCACCCTCTGGACCCTGAAGCCGTTCAAGGCAGCGTTCGCCCCGGGCGGCGCGATGTACAACTTCGTGTTCAACTTCGCCATCCCGCACCTCGACCAGCTGGTGATCAAGACCGCACCGATCGTTGCCGCGCCAACCGCCATGCCAGCGGTATTCAAGCTCGACCCGATCTCCGCCACCGGCACCGCGATCTTCCTCTCGGCGCTGATTTCCATGGCGGTGCTGAAGATCAACTTCAAAACTGGTCTGACCACTTTCAAAGAGACCTTCTGGGAGCTGCGCTGGCCTATCCTGTCGATCGGCATGGTGCTGGCCTTCGCCTTCGTCACCAACTACTCGGGCATGTCTTCGACCATGGCCTTGGTACTGGCCGGCACCGGCGCCGCGTTCCCGTTCTTCTCGCCGTTCCTCGGCTGGCTGGGCGTGTTCCTGACCGGTTCCGACACGTCGTCCAACGCCCTGTTCAGCTCGCTGCAGGCCACCACCGCGCACCAGATCGGGGTCAACGACACCCTGCTGGTAGCCGCCAACACCAGCGGCGGCGTGACCGGCAAGATGATCTCGCCCCAATCGATCGCCGTGGCCTGCGCCGCCACCGGCCTGGTGGGCAAGGAGTCCGACCTGTTCCGCTTCACCGTCAAGCACAGCCTGTTCTTCGCCACCATCGTCGGCCTGATCACCCTGATCCAGGCTTACTGGCTGACCGGCATGCTGGTTCATCACTAAAGTGAAAGGGGCCGGGCGCCATCGCGCGCCCGGCACTCCCCACAAGCAACGCTGCGAGAATCCATGATCATTTCTGCCTCTACCGACTATCGCGCCGCGGCCCAACGCAAGCTGCCTCCTTTCCTGTTCCACTATGCCGACGGCGGCGCCTACGCCGAGCACACCCTGCGCCACAACGTGTCGGACCTGGCCAGCATTGCCCTGCGCCAGCGCGTGCTGAATAACATGTCCGAGCTCAGCCTTGAGACCAAGCTGTTCGACGAAACGCTGAGCATGCCCGTGGCCCTGGCCCCGGTCGGCCTCACTGGCATGTACGCCCGCCGTGGCGAGGTGCAGGCAGCCCGTGCGGCTGCGGCCCACGGCATCCCGTTTACCATGTCTACGGTGTCGGTGTGCCCGATCGAAGAAGTGGCCCCGGCCATCGACCGGCCGATGTGGTTCCAGCTGTACGTGCTGAAAGACCGCGGCTTCATGCGCAACGCGCTGGAGCGAGCCAAGGCCGCCGGGGTCAAGACCTTGGTGTTCACCGTCGACATGCCCGTACCCGGCGCCCGCTACCGCGACGCCCATTCCGGCATGAGCGGCAAGAACGGCCCGCTGCGCCGCGTGCTGCAGGCCATGACCCACCCTGAGTGGGCGTGGGACGTGGGCGTGATGGGCCGCCCGCATGACCTGGGCAACATCTCCAAGTACCGTGGCAACCCCACCGGCCTTGCCGACTACATCGGCTGGCTGGGCAACAACTTCGACCCGTCCATCTCCTGGAAAGACCTGGAGTGGATCCGCGAGTACTGGGACGGCCCGATGATCATCAAAGGCATCCTCGACGCCGATGACGCCCGCGATGCGGTCAAGTTCGGCGCCGACGGTATCGTGGTGTCCAACCACGGCGGCCGCCAGCTCGATGGCGTGCTGTCCAGTGCCCGCGCCCTGCCGGCGATTGCCGACGCGGTCAAAGGCGACCTGAAGATTCTCGCTGACTCCGGCATCCGCAGCGGCCTCGACGTGGTGCGCATGATCGCCCTGGGCGCCGACACCGTGCTGATCGGCCGCGCCTTCCTCTACGCCTTGGCCGTGCATGGCCAGGCCGGCGTGAAAAACCTGCTGGAGCTGTTCGAGAAAGAAATGCGCGTGGCCATGGTGCTGACCGGCGCCAAGTCGATCAGCGAGATCACCCGCGACTCGCTGGTACGCGAACTGGGCGCCTGACCGCCTGCAAGAACGACCGCCTGATTGACCCGGGGCATGTGGCGCACAGACGCCACGGCCCCGCGAGGAGATTGCATGAGCCTGCCCGCCGCGTTCCTGCGTGATGCCGAGCGCCTGATACCCGCCGAACGCCGCTTCGACGACCCCACTTCCACCCTGGCCTTTGGCACCGACGCCAGCTTCTACCGGCTGATCCCCAAGCTGGTGGTGCGTGTCGAGTCCGAAGACGAAGTGGTCGGCCTGATCAAACTGGCCCAGCGCGAGCGGGTGCCGGTCACCTTCCGCGCCGCCGGCACCAGCCTGTCTGGCCAGGCCATCACCGACTCGGTGCTGATCGTGCTTGGCGATAGCTGGGGGGGTAAAGAAATTCGCGGCCAGGGCGAGCAGATCCGCCTGCAACCCGGCGTCATCGGCGCCCAGGCCAACGCCTGGCTGGCCCCCTTCGGGCGCAAGATCGGCCCGGACCCTGCCTCGATCAACGCCTGCAAGATCGGCGGCATCGTCGCCAACAACGCCAGCGGCATGTGCTGCGGCACCGCGCAAAACACCTACCACACCCTGGCCGGCCTGCGCCTGGTGCTGGCCGACGGCACCCGCCTGGACAGCGAAGACCCGGCCAGCGTAGCCGCCTTTGAACGCAGCCATGCCGACCTGCTGGAGGCGCTGGCCCGCCTGGGCCGCGAAACCCGCGCCAACACGGCACTGGCTGACCGCATTCGGCACAAATACCGGCTGAAGAACACCACCGGCCTGTCGCTGAACGCACTGGTGGACTTCGACCAGCCGCTGGACATCCTGCAACATCTGTTGGTGGGTTCCGAAGGCACGCTGGGCTTTATCAGCGCCGTCACCTACGACACCGTGCCCGACCACCCGCACAAGGCCAGTGCCCTGCTGGTGTTCCCCAGTGTCGAAAGCTGCTGCCGCGCGGTCACCGTGCTCAAGCGCCAGCCGGTTTCGGCCGTGGAGCTGCTCGACCGCCGCAGCCTGCGCTCGGTGCAGAACATGCCCGGCATGCCACTGTGGGTAAAAGGCCTGTCGGACAACGCCTGCGCCCTGCTGATCGAGTCCCGCGCCGCCAGCCAGAGCCTGCTGCACGAGCAACTGCAACAGGTGATGGCCTCCATCGCCGATTTCCCGCTGGAACAACAGGTGGACTTCAGCGAAGACCCGGCCGTGTACAACCAGCTGTGGAAAATCCGCAAGGACACCTTCCCCGCTGTCGGCGCCGTGCGCCAGACCGGCACCACGGTCATCATCGAAGACGTGACCTTCCCCATCGAGCAGCTGGCCGAAGGCGTCAACCGCCTGATCCAGCTGTTCGACAAGCACCGCTATGACGAGGCGATCATTTTCGGCCACGCGCTGGAAGGCAACCTGCACTTCGTCTTTACCCAGGGCTTCAACAGTGCCGAAGAAATCGCCCGTTACCAGGCGTTCATGGACGACGTGGCGCAACTGGTGGCCGTGGAGTTCGGCGGCTCGCTGAAGGCCGAACACGGCACAGGGCGCAACATGGCGCCGTTCGTGGAGCTGGAGTGGGGCCATGACGCCTACCAGCTGATGTGGACGCTCAAGCGCCTGCTCGACCCCAACGGCATCCTCAACCCCGACGTGGTGCTGAGCGAAGACCCCGATATCCACCTGAAGAACCTCAAACCGCTGCCTGCCGCCGACGAAATCGTCGACAAGTGCATCGAGTGCGGCTTCTGCGAACCGGTGTGCCCGTCCAAGGGACTGACCCTCAGCCCGCGCCAGCGCATCGTCATGTGGCGTGACATCAAGGCCAAGCAGCGCGCCGGCATCGACACCCGCGAACTGATGCAAACCTACCAGTACCAAGGCATCGACACCTGCGCCGCCACCGGCCTGTGCGCCCAGCGCTGCCCGGTGGGCATCAACACCGGCGAACTGGTGAAAAAACTGCGCAGCCAAGCTGCCGACCACGGCACGACCGCCGACTGGCTGGCCGAGCACTTCCACACCGCACTGGGCGGCGCCCGCCTGACCCTGACCGCCGCCAACACCGCACGCAAGCTACTCGGCGCCCCCCGCCTGGGCCGCCTGACCGCCTCGCTAAGTAAAGCCAGCAAAGGCCGCCTGCCCCAGTGGACGCCCGCGATGCCACAGCCGCTGCGCCCGCTGGACTTCGGCCCGGCCAGCAACGACGCCCGTCCCCGCGTGGTGTACCTGGCCGCCTGTGTTTCACGGGTGATGGGCCCGGCCTATGCCGACCGCGAGCAAAGTTCACTGCTGGACAAAACCCGCGCCCTGCTGGAAAAGGCCGGCTACCAGGTGGTGTTCCCCGACAACGCCGACAGCCTGTGCTGCGGCCAGCCGTTCGCCTCAAAGGGCTACCCCGAACAGGCTGAGCACAAGCGCCAGGAACTGATCAACGCCCTGCTGCACGCCAGCCGCGGCGGCCTTGATCCGATCTACTGCGACACCAGCCCCTGCACCCTGCGCCTGGTGCAAGACCTGGGCGAAACACGGCTGGACCTGTACGACCCCGTGCGCTTCATCCGCACCCACCTGCTCGACCGCCTGGAGTTCACCCCCCAGGACGAGCCAGTGGCTGTACACGTGACGTGCAGCACGCAGCACCTGGGCGAAAGCCAGGCTTTGATCGACCTGGCGCGGCGCTGCAGCAAACAGGTGGTGATCCCGGAAGGCATTCACTGCTGCGGCTTTGCCGGCGACAAAGGCTTCACCACCCCCGAACTCAATGCCCACTCCCTGCGCAGCCTGAAGGATGCGGTGCAGTATTGCAGCGAAGGCATCTCCACCAGCCGCACTTGCGAGATCGGCCTGTCGAGCCACAGCGGCATCGACTACCACGGCCTTGTCTACCTGGTAGACCGCGTCACCCGGCCGCGCAGCATTTAGGCAGGAGGGGTTCGCCGTTAGGTTGGCGGCGCTCGATCGACCAGGCGCTAAAAAACCAAAGACAAACACCCAAAGCCCACCACCATCCCGATTGAACCCTCGCCAATCCCCCACAGTCCACCTTACAGGCCCACCTTCCAGAGGCCCCAGAGGAGACACCCATGAAAGGTACCGCGCTTTCGGCCCTGTTCGCGGCCGCCACCCTGCTGGCTTCGCCAGTGTTTGCCGCCGATGACCTCTGCACCGCCAACCTGCAAAAGATCGACGACAGCATGGCCACCGCCGGCGCCACCTCCGAAGGCCTGGACAAGGCCATCACCGAGCACGTCGACAAAGCCAAGGCCGCCCAGGCCTCTGGCGACACCAAGGAATGCATCGCCATCACCAGCAAAGTGCTGGAGCGCCTGGAGAAAACCGAGAAAGGCGGCGGCACCGGCAGCGGTGGTGCGTAACCCTGAAAGCGGGCGACCAGACCGGCTGTCGACGTCGCCCGCGTAATGGCGTATACTCCGCCTCACGTGCCGTAAGGTGCGTTAGCCAAGCGCTAGTGTGGGGCCGATTAGGATTCGACGCCGGTAGCGAAACTCTAGGTGCATGCCGAGTTGGTAACAGAACTCGTAAATCCACTGTTGCAACTTTTATAGTTGCCAATGACAAAGACTACGGCGCGGAGTACAAGCTGGCTGCGTAAGCGGCCCTCTTGACCCGTTGCTTCTGGTAGCTTCGGCTCCAGCAATCACTAGGGGATGCCTGTAAACCCGAACTGATTGTCATACAGAACAGGATCGTCGCGTAGCACGTTGTGGGCGAAGTGACTAAAACTTACACAACTCATCCAAAGCACCCTGCCCGTCGGGCGGCTGCGGATTAAATCAGTAGACACGGCTAAGCATGTAGTACCGACAGCGGAGTACTGGCGGACGGGGGTTCAAATCCCCCCGGCTCCACCAAATGATCAAACAAAGACGTCCACGGACGTCTTTTTTTGTGCCTGGAAGTCAGTGAAATCAAGGGTTTACTGCTCTTTTGAGGGCCACAACGGTTTTTTGAGTTCCAGCCACCCCGGTATTCCCGGTGGTATTCCAGCCTACCTGGGGCTAATCTTGGGAATACCAAAAGGTGTCATGGAGCTCTCCCATGTGCGCTCAAACAGCTCGACTCTCAGACCGCCAGCTCAAGGCGGTCAAGCCCAAAGACAAGGACTACGTCCTCACGGATGGCGACGGGCTCCAGCTCCGAGTCCGGGTCAACCGCTCGATGCAGTGGAATTTCAACTACAGGCATCCGGTCACCAAGAATCGAATCAACATGGCGCTCGGCTCCTATCCCGAGGTCTCTCTGGCGCAAGCTCGGCGAAAAGCGGTTGAAGCTAGGGAAGTACTTGCCCAGGGGATCGACCCCAAAGCTCAGCGCAATGATCTCGCGCAGGCCAAACTAGCCGAGACAGAACATACGTTCGAGAAAGTAGCTAGCGCCTGGTTCGAGTTGAAAAAGGACTCGGTCACGCCGGCTTATGCTGAGGACATCTGGCGCTCACTCACGCTGCACGTTTTTCCGAGCATGAAATCGACTCCAATCTCGGAAGTCAGTGCACCGATGGTGATCAAGATCCTTCGCCCTATCGAAGCCAAAGGCAGCTTGGAAACGGTGAAGCGGCTTAGCCAGCGCCTCAACGAGATCATGACCTACGGGGTCAATTCGGGAATGATCTTCGCGAACCCGCTCAGCGGGATTCGGGCGGTGTTCAAGAAACCGAAGAAAGAAAACATGGCGGCACTTCCACCCGAGGAGCTTCCTGAGCTCATGCTGGAAATTGCGAACGCCAGCATCAAGCGCACCACCCGCTGCTTGATTGAATGGCAGTTGCACACCATGACTCGCCCAGCCGAGGCGGCGACTACTCGTTGGGCAGACATCGATTTTGAAAGGCGTGTCTGGACCATCCCGCCGGAGCGGATGAAGAAGCGCCGACCGCACAGCATCCCGTTGAGCGATCAAGCCATGTCATTGCTGGAGATACTGAAGTCCCACAGTGGTCATCGAGAATACGTCTTCCCGGCAGACCGAAATCCTCGTACTCATGCCAATAGCCAGACCGCTAACATGGCGTTGAAACGCATGGGCTTCCAGGACCGCTTGGTCAGCCACGGCATGCGCTCGATGGCCAGCACCATATTGAATGAACATGGGTGGGACCCGGAGCTCATCGAAGTGGCGCTGGCGCACGTCGACAAGGATGAGGTGCGCAGTGCCTACAACCGAGCCGACTACATAGAGCGACGGCGGCCGATGATGGCTTGGTGGAGCGAGTACATTCTGAAGGCGTCGACGGGCAATCTCTCGGCCAGCGCGATGAATGTGGCTAGGGATCGGAACGTAGTACCCATCCGATAGGGCACGGCGACAACGGCGACACTGGCGACAGACCGCGTGCCATATACATCCTTGCCGCCTGAGCGGATGGCGACAGTCGCCAACTCACCTCGATTTTGGCTTCTCCGGCTAAGCCCGTGAGCATGGGGAGGCTTCGCATCCCCATGCTCACGGGCTAACACTAGAAAAGCGACAAACGGCCACTCTGCCACTGACACCCACCGACTTCCAAAGCACGCCAGAGGCGGAATCTGGCGCATTTCCATGCGCCCGTCACCAATTGACCCGTGCCGCGGTGACCGATAGAACGAAGATTCAAAGCGCTGCCTTAGGCAGCACCCCAGATGACCAGAGCCTTCAAGGTCATGCCGCTAACCCGGTGGTTCATCCCAAAGTGCGATTCGCGCCCGGAGGCTCGCACGGTCATTCGCCAGAATGATGGACGCCCTCTAAACAATCCGCCTAGTGCGGCTGCCCGCTAACCCTTTAGCCCTGCAGCAACGAACCTACTCGGCCGACGTTTTGCGCCAACCGTTCGCCCGTCTCTTTTTCCAGAAAAGAGACGGGCGCTCCTACCACTGCTGCAGCCCTCATCGCACATGGCTTTGCGGCAATTCCCCTCGTGACAATCGGCGTGACAAACGCCGATGTCACCAGCAACAGCGCTGTAGATGATGGTGCCGCAGACCAGGGAATGGACTGCACCTGACTGACAGTCAGGCATGCCCCGGTCATCGCAGTGCTGCTTGCACATGGCTCAGGATCTCGCGGCACTGGTCTCGTCAGCCAATGCAGCCTCCACCCGCCCACCGGTAACGGTGCTCAGGAGGCCAGATCATGAGATGCCCTTGCTCCTGGTCGTAAGGAGCCGCCAGTCCCGCGTCAGTGGACACCCTCACAGGTCGCAGGGGCCTTGATCCCTGATAACACTCAGCATTCTTGGCGGGATGACGTGAGGGAGAGATCGGTAATTTATGGAGGACGGCTATGCAACTGCGCGAAGTACAAGGGCCACCACGCCCCTTGTTGGAACAGCAGATTCCGCCCCTACCCTACCCGGTCGCGGCGCTGGGCGATCTATTGGGGCCTGCCGTGGAACGCATGGCAGATGTGATCGGCGTGCCCTGCGCCATGGCCGCGCAATCCATTCTGGCCACAGCAGCTCTGGCCAGCCAGGCGCACGCCAATGTTCACCTCGACGGCCGAATCTATCCGTTGTCGCTGTACTTGCTGACGGTGGCTTGCTCGGGTGATCGCAAAAGCGCGGTGGACCATGTTGCGCTGCAGGCCGTACGCGACTGGGAGAGACAGCAGTGGATCGCCTACGGCGAACAAATCAAGGCGCACCGAGCTGCGATGAGCCTCACCGCGAAATCGCCAACCTCGAAAAAGTCAGCACAGCTAGCGCTGGACGCCCAAACTGACCCCGTCCAACCGAGACTGCTCAGTGCTGAGCCGACCATTGAAGGCCTGGTCAAAAGCCTCTGCCATGGTTTGCCGAGCATGGGGCTGTTCAGCGATGAAGGCGGGCAGTTTTTGGGCGGCAGCACCATGAGCAAGGACAACATGATCAAGGCGATCACTCATTTGTCGACGCTGTGGGACGGTAGCCCGATTGATCGCGCGCGCGCGATGGCTGGGGAAAGTCTGCGTGCCTATGACCGCCGCCTTAGCATGCACTTGATGCTGCAACCCCGCCTGGCCGACCGCTTGCTTCAAGACGCTGATATCAAGGACCAAGGCATCCTGGGGCGCTGCCTGATCAGTTGGCCCGAGCGCCTAGTTGGACACCGCCTGTACAAAGCCATCGACCTGACCCGAGATCCAAAGGTGCACCTGTACCATCAGCGCATCGCCGCGCTGATGCAGAAGCCTTGGTCACGCCATAAAGATGGTGGCCTCAACCCTGCGGTCCTGGAGTTGAGCCCCCGCGCCCGTGAGGCTTGGATTGCCATTCACGACACCATTGAATGCGAGTCCGGGGAATTCGGTGAGCTGGTCAACGTGCAAGCTGCTGCGGGCAAAGCCGCCGCGAACGTTCTACGCATGGCCGGTGTGATGGCGGTGGTTGAGGAGTCGACTGGTTTGGAAGAAGTGCACATTCAGCGCGCCTCTACCTTGATGGATTACTACCTGGCCGAGAATCAGCGGCTGACTGAACAGGAACCACTGAATAAGCTTCGCGCAGAGGCAGATTGCCTGCTGCGCTGGTTGGTACAGAAGAATTGGCCTCCTTTCAACATCCGTGACCTCACGCGCAAAGGCCCTCGCTTTGCCCGTAAAAGCACCCCACACACCGCCGCGTTGCTGGTGATATTGATTGATCATCGGTGGCTGAACACCGACGGAAAGACATTCGAGGTGCGCCATGTTCCGCCTCACTGAGGCCGTACGCCGCTATCGGGCGCAACATCACTCCCCGACCGAGCTACGGCGTGTCGCCACCACCGTCACCACTTTGTCGCCACGTGCCAATCCAGGTACGGCGGGGGTTGTCGCCAGTGTCGCCGCTGTCGCCACTCCAACATCTGAGTCAATCGAGCTCGTTCGGCTCATCGAGCAGTTGCGAGACGAAGGGGCTTTGCTGCAACGCAGCGAAAATGCCCTCCTCATCCGCCCTGCACACTGGGGACAGTTGGACACCATCGGCCCCCACTGGAAAGCCCTGCTGCTGCTCCTACGAACCAACGATCAAGGTGAAGACAATGGCGCTGGTCGGTCGGCGTGACGGTCGCAATTTTGGCTACGGTCGCCAACTGAGCTACGCCGGTCGACAGGCACTGGAAGATCTGTTTGCCGGCGGCCACTTCGCCACCGTCAAAGCACACAGCGATCGCTGGCAAGCCTTCGTGCGCTGGTGCCGATCGGAGGGCGGCCCCGGTTACAACGATGCACGCCAGATTGATCGACAGACGCTGGAGGATTACGTCGCATACCTGCGCCAGCAGATCCAGCAAGGCGAACTGTGCATCGCCACCGCGCAAAACCGCCTGAGCAGCGTTAACCGAACCCTCGCCGCGCTGCGCGGTGATCAGGACGTGAGAGTCATCAGCCCAAGCCAGGCGCTGGGACAACACCGCTCCAACGTACGCACCCGTGTGCCGGACGGCCAAGATTATCAGGACGTAAAGCGAGTGGCGCTGTCGCTGGTGGAAGACCAACACGAACGGGTGGCTGCTATCATCATGTTGGCCCGGACTACCGGTATGCGTCTACGCGAAGCAATCCTGGCGGACCTGCCACGACTGCAAAACGAAGCCGAACATTTAGGTCGCATAAACATTCAGGACGGTACCAAAGGCGGCCGCTCAGGCGCTTCAGCGCCGCGATGGGTTATAGCCAATGAAGATGTCAAGGCAGCGCTGCAGTTGGCTAGTCATGCATCGCCGACTCGCAGCCGCAACTTGCTGGCCCGAGACGAAAGCTACGCCGTTTTCCTGCAACAGACTGTACTCCCCGCCCGCGAAACGCTGCATCAACAAGGGCTGAAGGGCTTTCATGAACTGCGAGCGGCCTACGCCTGCGAGCGTTATGAGCAACTCACTGGCCACGCCACGCCGGTCAATGGCGGTCATTGTTATCGTATTGACCGTGATCTTGATCAACAGGCGCGCAAACAAATCGGCATGGAGCTCGGGCATAAACGGATCGATGTGGTGTCGGCCTACATTGGGGGCCGTGCGTGAGCAAGCCGTTCAATATGACGCTGTTCCTGAGCGGCGTACTGACCGGCTCGAAAGTCACGCAGCAACGCCACATACGGCAAGCCCGAATCATGCAAGCGGCCATTCAACAACGATGGCAGCGAGGCAATCCATGGACCTGGCAGCTCAAGCATGTGCGCTGGTTCCTGAACGACCACCTGAAGGGGCATTCCGATGATACGAGGTACTACTACCGGCGCACGGCCCTACTAATCTGGAAGCGATTAGGAAACGCTCGAGAATTGCTGACTCGCCCAAACATTCAATCGTAGCGTTTAAAGTCAACGGCCACTTAAATCAGTGGACCCGCCTCCAGGCTGACTTGATCTTTATCCTAACGCCGTCACTCTCCTCCTGATTGTCTACGGGGGCTATAGTACGCACTACGCGGATCTTGTAGATGCTCGAAGTCCCACTCTTCGATATCTCCAGCTCCTCGCCTTCTCTAGCTCCTACTTCGCGAAAGTATTTCGTCATGTAGGTAATGCGATACTCGTTGCGAGTCCCGCCGTCATCATGCAGTTTGTTGTTGTAGTAAACGAAACGAAACTTTCGTACGGTACCCGTTTCGTCCTCACACTCGATCCAAGCGTCGGGATTCTTGACAGCGGGGTCCAGAGGGGGCAGAAATGTAAGCAACTCCCCTTCTGTTCGTGGGACGAGGATGCCACCTTGATGGCCGCCGGTGGAGCCGACGTCATTGGCACTGAGTCTCTTGCTGAAGGTTCTGTTAGTCATGATCTTTCCGGAGTTATTTCTAAGGCCCGCTTCAAGTCGGTTGCATCTCTGGACGAAACCGGAACACTTTCGTTCGCCAATTCACTTTTCCAGAGTGATCTGTCAATCATCACTTCCTCTACGGTGTCCTTGTAGAAAAGGCGGTAGATGGTCACGGGCTGTGTCTGGCCACGACGGTGTGCCCTCGCACTAGCCTGTGCTTCCAGCGCAGGGTTCCACACTGGAGTGAAATGGATTACAACCGTAGCAGCAGTGATGTTCAGACCGGCACCAGCGGCTTTAGGGTTCAGCACCAAACACCCGGGCCCGTCGTGATTTGAGAAATCGTCAATGATTGCCTGGCGGTCTTGTTGGGGAGTCGATCCATTGATCGCACCCCAGTAGGCATTGGGAAGATTTTGGACTGCCTCCATCAACAGGTCGCCTATCCTATTGAACAGCGCAAACACAATTACCTTTCGCCCGTTAGAGAATGCCTCACGAAGCAGGCTTACAGCACGCTCCATTTTTGGGGTCATGAGAGGATGCCTAGCTGAACGGAGGACGCCAGACTCATCCCCGTCGTCGTCATCGTCGTCTTCATTCTGCCGCAGCCAAGGATGTGCGCAGACTAGCTGTAGCTGGAGCGTAGCAACCAAAGCTCCCGCTATAGGGTACTTGGCCAAGGTAGCGGCACGTACCATGAGATAATGATCGGCTAGCAAATCGTCTAACTCTAACGGCAGATCAATATTAATTCTTTCCGGAAGGTCACTCGCTACATCAGCCACTCTACGCTTGAGGATGATCGGATCCGTGAAACGCCCAATGGCCTGCGCCGATTCGAGGCTGTCCGGGTACGCTGCCTCAAATTCTCGTCTCGACCCCAGCAAGCCAGGAATGGCAAAGTCAGCCAGTGACCACAAATCAAGGAGACTGTTTTCCACTGGCGTGCCGGTCATTGGAATGGTTCGCCGGCGCGGGATCGATGTGACTGCATTTCTACGGTTCGAGTCCGGGTTTTTGATGGCTTGAGCCTCGTCGCAAATTACCCAAGACCATTCAAACGACGAGAAGATCGAAATGTCGTTGACCATTGTGTCGTAGGTTGTAACGACGATACTTGTCCGCTGTAGCTCTCGATAGATGCCTGCCCGATTGCCCCCCCGGTGAACCATCACCGTTAATCCAGGGGCGAAGCGCTCGAATTCACGTACCCAGTTGGCAATCAGGCTGGTGGGACAGACTATCAGGGCAGGGGATTCCGCCTTTGGCGGGTCCATCAGCAACAAGGCAATGATCTGAAGGGTTTTCCCCAGCCCCATCTCGTCGGCAAGGATCAACCCGCCCGTATGTCTTATGGTGTCCCACATCCAACGGACGCCACGCGACTGGTAGGGGAACAGCGTTGCCGTAAGCCCCGGGATTGTTATCTCGCTGTCGAGATTTTCGGCAGCGGTTCTTCCAGCCAAGAGAAATCCCTCTTCGGCCTCGACCCGCATGGCTTCATCAGAGTCGCGGACAAGGCTGATTGCCTGGCTGTATGAAAGATTGTCGGGAGACGACCCATTCAGCATCTTCTCGAAAAGGATGGCTGCATCTCGTGGAAGAGGCCGAACAGTGGTTCCGTCCATGACCCATGCATGGCGATTGCTGGGAGCACGATACACATATCGGTTTCCTCTCAGCAGGCGCACACCACCAAGACGCGCGACAATGTTGTCCCCAGCCTTGCCGATGATGATTACGGGCTCGATCAGGCGATCCGAAAGCATGAGACCTTTCGGTGGGTTTGCCTGCAGTGACTCGAAGGTCTCTGGAAGTTCGACAGGCTCACTCATTGCAACCGCTCCTCAGTGCCTTCAGTTCCTCGATGCCGAATGGTGTTGGGCGCCTTGTGTGAAGCGCCCGATGACAGGTGGGGCAAAGTGGTACCAGGTCGGTACGTGGGTCATAGGGACGTGGCTCAACAAGCGATGC
Source organism: Pseudomonas sp. NBRC 111133 (assembly GCF_001320605.1). Taxonomy (NCBI): domain Bacteria; kingdom Pseudomonadati; phylum Pseudomonadota; class Gammaproteobacteria; order Pseudomonadales; family Pseudomonadaceae; genus Pseudomonas; species Pseudomonas sp. NBRC 111133. Next base: position 59,876 of record NZ_BCBJ01000045.1, read on the forward strand.
AACCGGTTCAAGATGGTGGACCTCGATTATTGACCCCGCCTCCCCGTAAACCCGTCGCGGCTCGAGTCCGCAGACCACGCAGCGCTCTCCGTGGATGCGGATACACAGAAGCCTGTTGCGCGGATTTCGCTCCCTTCGCTGCACGACTGACTTAAGAATGGCACCCTCGAAGGCCGGAACCTCATCATCGATTTCCTCCTCGATGACGTCGTATCCAATGAGCTCAGCCATTGCAGCCATCATGGGAACAATAACGTCGCGACAGATGGCGATGATCGCAACGTCCTCATGTGGATGGTCCTGATCCCGGATTAGTGCAGTCATTCGGAAAGAGCCGGACGTAACAGTCCAGTCGGAGATGCTCTGTCCGGAGATCTCCACCGCGATATCTGATCGGATCGAGGCGATCAAAGCACGCGCCAGCTGCACATCCTCCGAGGAAGCTCTGCGGATCTGTCCGATTATCTCTCCTGAGAAGCTGCCAAACGACAGACCGACACTATGCCCCTTCAAGCCATAGGGCTTTAGCTCAGCAACCGGGCCGTGCTTCTGGTCAAGATCTCCGAACCATATACGCAGCCCTGATCGACGCCCGCTCTTGTCGACTGCAGCGGCAATATCGGCCCCCGTTCCCTCTTCCAGTTCCCTCAGGATCAGATCTTTCTTCCCTGCGATCATTCTCAGTTTTCTTCTTCGATCATCAGGTCAGACGGAGCAGGATCGGCGACATTACGCAGGAGCTTGCGCAAGTTGTTCGAAATTTCGCTGCGGATATCCTCGAAAATGGGCTCCAACTCCTCGTTTGTATTGTTTTGCTCTGCAGCGGCAAACGCCCAGAGAAGCAGATCCATGCCCTCAACCGCAAAACCATTGGCAGCGGCACGCTTGTAGATCTTTTGGTAGAAATCATGATGCTTGTTCAGCAGTACTGCAGGCATATGACCGCTTTCCCCGGCGCTACGCAGTGCCGGCTGCCAAAGCTCTCCGGTATTAATATCTTCCACCGCATCGACATACACGGTATCCGCGCTCACATTGCTTTGGACGGCAAGCTTGAGCTTGATCTTCGAGCCCATATTGTTGGAAATGATTGCCGATTGGGTTGTAGGGTCGACTGATGTCACCTGAGCCTTGCTGGCGCTGCCCGTGTCTGCAATGTTCTTGTTTGCGCTGGTGTGGTCGATCTGACGGACATTGGTCTGCTCGCGATTCTGCCTTCTGGCACGTCTTTCCGCCTCTCGGTAGATCGGCTGCAGCAGCTCTTTCAGGCCCTCCTCAAGGTCCGGATGGAATAGGATCCGGGACTTCTTCACGTCAATCCGGAAGGCATCATCGAGCTCGTGGCCGAAGTCGAACTCAATCCGCAACAGCGAGGTGTGCGGCTCATTTGCTCCGAAGACATCCATCCAGCTGCCGTCCTGAATTAGGCGACCTTCACGGTAGACGTAAAAGCCTTGGGCTCGGTTGGATATGCGCGCATAGGTTTTTTCCTCGTCCTTAGTCATTTCACTGCGGTGGGGCAGAATCCATGCCCGGATGTTCGCAACCTCTTCCGAGCCGTCTGGCATCTCCACTAGAAGCTTCTGCTTCTTCTCGGCAAGGACCTGCTCCGAGCGAGCAGGGTAAAAGGGATTCCAAGGATCGACCGGGATCTGATTGACGAATATGGACACGTTGTGTTCCCGATCGTCGGTCTTGTCAAGAAATCGGTGATAAACGAGCGATAGGTGTTTGACTAGGCTTTGTGCAAGCCGGTTAATCGCATCCCGTTCCCTAACGGAGCCGGGCTCGTAATCCTTGGTCAGGATCCTGTCACACTTTTCCCAGATCAAAAGGGTGCCTTTGGCACCGCACAGCTCCTCGAACATTTCCTGCTCATCCGAGGTAACCGGCTCCTTGAGCATCTCCCACTTTTTCTGCTGGGCAACGTAGTCAAGATCCCATGCCAGCTTCGCCAGCTCCTGGTCCGGACCCTTACGGGAAATCAGTGTGTACTTGAGGCAGACAGAGCTGGACGCTGTCTTTAGACCAAGCCCGAATTTGCCAAGGCTTTCTGGATTTTCACGCTCCGGAGCTCCGTAACGCATGGCCCGGTGGATGCCCTGCGCATCCATGCCGTCTCCGTTGTCGCCGAAATAGACAAGCTTTCGGCCATTTTGCCGCAGGGTAATCTCGACATTGACTTGGTCAGCCTTGGCGGCAATGGAGTTGTCGATGATGTCTGCAGCCGCAGTCCTGAAATTGTAGCCTGTATCCCTCAGACCGAAAATCAAACGGGGTGCATCGGGCTCATTGATCAAATCATTCACATCGAAATCCTTTTATCTTGGCTTCTACCGTTAAGTCCCAGCGCCACGAGACCCTGCACCAGACGAAAATTCGACCCAGTATAATTGCACTTAGCCACCGCAGGCCAACTCACTCTCCTAGCTTTGCATGAAGTATCCACCGAACTAGGTGCCGGGTGATGGCGCGGCAGCTTTTCCACGCGCAGCCTTAACGCACGACAACAGACGAAGCTTCTGCTCCAGCCTGCTCAACGTTTCGGGCCCCTTCCTCAGCTGGCATTCCCAAATAATCAAAACACTCCAGCCTGCAGCTTCGAGAGCATTGATGTTGGCGAGATCCCTCGTCACGTTTTTCTGGAATTTCTCGCTCCAGAATTCGGGTCTCGTCTTCGGGGTCGTTGCGAAACGGCAGCCTGGGTGACGGTGCCAAAAGCACCCATGAACAAAGATGCAAACCTTCAGACGAGGAATCACGATATCCGGTTTGCCGGGAAGGTCCTTACGATGGATACGATAACGGTAACCTTGCCTATGCAGGAAACGCCTGACGACCATTTCGGGGCCAGTGTCCTTGCCACGTATGGCAGACATCATTTTGGAGCGAGTAGCGGAATCCACCGTGTCCATGTCAGTACCATACGTGTGAAGAGATGTACATTTGGTCCGCCCGTTCTGCAGGGTTCAGGAAACGATGCAGGTATCAGATTTCCGCGTTGAGTAAGGCACCAATCGAGATCAGGGGCCAATTGAGTAACAGCAATTTGAAGAGGAAAATACTGTATGCATATACATGAAAAGGTCTTTGAGGTAGATTTTTGCTCCTGAAGGTTTCTCCAAAAATTGCTTCACATCTAGGGATATTGGGATAGTATAGTGACATCTCGTCACAGATATGACCCAGAAGATTTTTATGAATTGCGTCGAAAATGAACAACCTTTTTACCGAGACGCGACTAGTCCGCTGGCGGATCGACCCGCCAGCCAGACCGGGAACGACTTGGTGCTGCTGCAGCAACTGCTCGAGATCTATGATCAGGGTTTCTTGGCAGGAATCCTCAACGAAGCGAGCCCAGGGCATTGGTGCCGCGAGACCATCAACCGCTGGCACAAGGGCAAGGCATCGCCGAAGCTCTCCTACGTTGAGCATTCGCGTCTAAGTGCGCTGCTGCCGAGAAAGATCGAAGGCGAACGCACCTTTACGTTCATCGATCTGTTTGCTGGCATCGGAGGCATTCGCAAAGGCTTTGAGGCGATCGGTGGCGAGTGCCTGTTTACCTCCGAGTGGAACAAGTATGCGGTACGTACTTACAAAGCCAATCACTACTGCGATCCAACTCGCCATCGTTTCAACCTAGACATCAGGTCGGTGACACTATCCGACAGGCCTGAAATCAGCGAGGACGAGGCATACCGCAATATTGATATCGAAGTACCAGATCATGATGTGTTGCTGGCAGGTTTCCCTTGCCAGCCATTCTCGTTGGCGGGCGTATCGAAAAAAAACTCGCTGGGCCGCAAGCATGGGTTTGAGTGCGAGACTCAGGGTACGCTTTTCTTCGATGTCGCCCGAATAATTGCGGCCAAGCGTCCTGCAGCGTTTCTCCTTGAAAACGTGAAGAACCTTAAGAGTCACGACAAGGGCAATACATTTCGGATTATCTGCGAGGCTCTGGATGAGCTCGGCTACGAGGTGGCTGATGTAAATGCTCCCAAGGGCGCCGATCCAAAGGTCATCGATGCCATGAAATTTCTGCCTCAGCATCGCGAGCGGATCGTGCTGGTAGGCTTCAGACGTGATCTGAACGTCCATCAGGGCTTTACGCTCAAGGACATCGTTAAGCACCAGCCAGCGCAACGACCCTCGTTTGGGGATCTCTTGGACAAGGATGTAGACAGCAAGTACATCCTCACACCCAAGCTATGGGAGTACCTCTACAAGTACGCCCAGAAGCACAAGGAGAAGGGCAATGGTTTCGGTTTCGGCCTGACCGGCCCCAATGGCGTGGCCCGTACGCTTTCCGCCCGCTACCACAAGGACGGCTCCGAAATCCTAGTTGATCGCGGATTCTCGGACAAACTTGAGTTTCATAGTGAGCTGAACCAGATGAACCGACCGCGCCGACTCACACCACATGAATGTGCACGCTTGATGGGTTTCGACAAACCAGGTGAGAGCAACTTTGTGATTCCTGTCTCGGACACTCAGGCCTACCGTCAATTTGGAAACTCCGTGGCGGTTCCTGTTTTCGAGGCGGTGGCACGAATGATGAAGGACCGCATCCTGGCTGCCAAGGCAAAAGTCCAGGACGTGGAAAGACCGCAGCTGGAAATGGCACTTCCGAGCTAACTGTCACAGTTTCAGAACTGCAGTCGCCTAGAAAGGGAGTATCACGCCTTGGTTATACTCCCGCGCCGAATCGGGTACTTCAGTTGGCCAAATATTGCTTTGCCGACTGTGCACGATTGATCCCGCAACCGCACCTGCCCTACTCGCTCCTTCACGAGCTGTTGCCACTGCTGGAAAGTGGCTGTTTGAATGTGTCAGCGTTACGCTGGAAACGGGAATCAACTCCATGCAAGCGGCAACATGTACAACCACGCAAGCTATATCAGAAGCGGATATTCGCCCGCAGGTATAACATCCACCCTATAGGGGAGGCGCGCTAATTGGGACGCCACTCATAGATCAGTGTTCGCGTATCCACTTGTTGATTTTGATTCGGTGAGGCTCATCTTCGTCCCGATAACCAATGTTCCGATATTTTTCTAATGTCCTGAGCGCGAAGACGCACTGTTTTTCGGATGGTAACCGGTTTGGAATAACGGCGCAGACTTTCAAGATTCCATCTTCCTTTATAGAGATAAGAGCTTTATCTCGGGCCCATGCCCTCAATCGCCCCCAGTACTCCCCTCCTAAAGATATTACCTGTGATTGCGCCTCAATACCGGAAACTATAGTTTCTTCTCGCTTCTGTTCCTGTTCTGCGGACTTTAGCTCGGCTAGAGTTACAGTGCACCGTGCGAGTGAAGCACCATAGGTAACCGCCGTAGTTCTAAGACTCTCCCAACAAGCCTGTTTTTTTGCCCACTCACTGATATTTGTCAATCCATGTACGGGATGCATAATTACAGCCGTTGCAAATTTTGCAGCACTTAACAGTACACTTTCTAAATCTGACGAGACGCTATGATTGCGCCACACGGAGTCAAAGTCTATCGAAAGCCCCTCTTCCGCGACATCCGACGACAACTTTGCGATAGCATAGGCAACAATATTTGCGCGATAGCCACCTGGATACCACTCCTGCCTTGGAACTAGCTTCTCCAAGTATCTAAAAATGATTAATTTTGCTATCAGACGCTTGTACCACAACTCATTAAAAAACCCTTCCCCCTTCAACCATTGCGCACCAATATCTTTGGCGAAATCAGAAAAGTTCTTTTGAGCGCCTTTACTTACAACGTGCGGAAGCGCCTGAAAACTAAACTCCGCTTTTGCCAAATCAGTTTTGGTAAAAAATTGATTTTTTGGATACTCGATATCAAATCGCTTTCTTTCTGCTTCAGATCGTTTTGTTCGCTCCACGAGATATTGCCCACGAGCGCGCTCATAAAACCATTTCGTATCGCGAGAATCACTCTCGACTGGCGTGAGAGTGCGTCTGGAGTAATCTTCCATGCGGATGTGGAAGGGGTGATTTGAAAAGAAATCCGCAGCGCTTACTTTGTTTTGGCTATTCGCAAACTCAGAAATTTTAGGCACAAGCTCTTCGGCCCTTGCAGACGGCACAACTGTAAGCTTCATCTGAACATATACTTCCTTCAACGCATCAGGGCTTATGCGTTTTGCAGCATGAATAGAGGCTGTAGTCTGCCCTCCGTTCACGATTTGCAGATTCTTTATCGATACCACTTGACTCCCGCCGACTCCTGAGCTCTCTAGCTCTATACTATCAGCGGTTGCCGACAACCCATTGTTATACGAAAAAAACAGCGCCGGATCAGTTTTTATGGTATCTCGAATATTCTTATTTACTTTCCCCTTTGCCTGCAAAAAACTCCTGACATTAGACTCCAGCAACCTTGCGCCCCATTTCTCATAGATCTCCGCAAGCTGGATACCAGGGATCACCATAAGATAACTGTCTAACTCTCCACCACCGTTGGAAGCTGCCAAAGCTGGTATCGCCCCTCCAAACGCGTCGCGAAAATTTATATTCAGCACCTCACGCGCCTGCAGAGAGTTTTCGTAACGATAGAGCCTAGATAAATCCCAAACATTATAAGTAGCGGAAACCCCTCCGATTTCCCCTGCGGTCACCGCATCCGTGCGAGCACTGTAATTTGCATTTGTCACGTAAATTAGTTTAATTTTCGTTGTCGCACTCCATGCTTCGGCTATCGTGGATGCAAGCCCGGCAACCGGACTACCGGGGGGTAGCGACATACGGAAATCAGACTTCCATGACAATGTAATGAAATTCCTCAGATATCCGAATGCTCGTTTTGCATCCTGTGCATTAATCGTTTTCAATTCACTTCCATGAAACTCCGAAACAATTAGACTCAAAACGCCATCGGTGTCTCTTGGGTCACCGCCACTGCCATCCACTCTAATTGTCTTATTGCTGACCACAACATCAATGAATGCACGTTCGGAGGTTTCGATCTCCCCAACCGCCTCCAGACGCTCTGTCATCAGGTAGAAGAACGCATCTTTTTCCAGATCGGCTTCGCCACAGTATTCAGTATCACGCTGAACATCTGCACAAATACTTAAATTAAACTCCGCCAACTTATTTTTTTCAGATGCCAAGACATCTTTTATAAGATCAATACTCAACGAAGATGAACCCGCAACTGCCTCTTCCGCACCTGAAAACTTATCCACTTCTATCATCCCTGCATGTCGTGCCAGCAAACAATATTGGCGCTCATATTCGACATGACAACCTATAACGGCCAACCTATCGATATACTATTAGCACATCGCAAGACTATGTTATACAGATTGGAAATTCAACAGCTTTTACTCGGACTAAGACCCCTGTTGTACCTAGGCTCAGGCTGCCTGCTACCTGCGTGGCCTTCCGGAGACGGCAGGCATCACCCAATAAGCAGTAGCGACCGCACTCGGCATGACGGACCGGGCTATGCGCTACTACTTGAGCAGCCAAGAGTCGGCCACCTACCGACCGGCGCCGCTATGAAATCCAGTACGCACTTGAGCAATTGGCTGCATACGCCGCCGAGAAGCGAAGCGTCAAACGCGCCTGCCTGAGCAGGTCGCAGGCCACCGCATAACCACCAACTTGGATAATCTGTGATTTGATCTGCCCGATGCATCAGATCTCAGAGGATGGCAAATGAACAAAGCATTCCAAAGGGTATTCCCAACAAATAAAACAATTATAAAAACCCATAAAAATTAATAGGTTACGCGCCATATTCAGCTCACCCCGGCACTTACCGCGCGCCGCCCAACCATTCTTGCCACCTTCAGCGCGAAGCCCACCCAACTGCATCACTACCCCCTCTGCATTCCCCCTGCCCGAGCCTTACCCCCCACAACCATGGCAAACCGCCATCAAAACAAGGTAAATTCGCCACATAAATGGCGTCAACAATCGCCACCCCGTTCAAAAAGACAAGGACGTAGCGATGCCCACCCCCAGGTACTCCCTCCTCAGGCACCTGTCCCCAAAGCACGCGCACCACTTCTCCCCACAGGCGCTACTCGCAAAGCCGCATGACCGTGGATAAGGAGTAGTACCCATGCCCCAACCTTTCCGCTTCCAAAGCGCACGCTCTGCCGGCTCCAGCACCACAGAAGCCAACATCTTCATCCACGGCTACAGCGCCGGGCATACCGATGAAGACAAGCAGCTCCTGCTCGACAGAATTCCCGAGCAGCTAACGCACTACACCAACATCTTCGCGTTCTGGCCTTCGAATCACATCTTTCGGTTCGACAAATCCTCAGCCTGGAAGCTTGCAGCAGCAGGCCTGAATGCCGGCGCGGCCTTTACCGGTGCCTCCATGGGCTCTCTAGGTCTTGTGGGAACGCTCGCCAAGGATCGGATGGGCAACTTCACCCAGGCCCGTGCACGCGCGGAAAGCATGGGCGCGGTGTTGCTGGACCAACTCCAGGCGTACCTGAGCAGCCACCATCCCCACATCAAGAGCATCAACCTGATCGGCCACTCGCTCGGTGGCCGGCTGGTCATCAGTACCCTCAAAAACTTCTCCAAACGGCAGCAGTTGGCCATCAACGATGTGTTGCTGATGGCAGCTGCGGTCGAGGTCACGGCCATCGAAGCACGCAAGATGCGCGGCGTGCTTCAGGGGCGGTTGATCAATGCCTATTCGAAAGCAGACAAGACCCTGCTGCTGAACGTGGGTGAAACCTGCTTGGGGCGTAACGAGGTCGAGCACTTCGAAAGCATCGAGATGGAAGACTTCGGCCACACCGATTACTGGGAGCGGCTGCCCGAGGTGTTGAGCAAATCACGTTTCAAAGCAGGCCTGCCGCCTTCCCCGGCACCCGCTCAACCATCCGCTCACGCCAAAAAGCCAACCCGCGTGCTTACACAACCCGCCAAAGCAAACACGATGAAACTTGAACTGAACAGCCCACGTGACGTTTACCAGCAAATCAACGATGAACTGTCACTCATCATCGCTGAGCTGAAAAATGCCTCGGACGACGAAGCCTTGAACCAGGCACGCGAAGAGGCGCTCCAGCGTCTTGGCCAGCATCGCACCGCGCTGTATGAACGACTCGCCGAGCTGGAAAAGAACGCAGAGTGGAACACGTTCACCATCGCCTTTTACGGCGAAACCGGCGCGGGCAAATCCACCCTTATCGAAACCTTGCGCATCCTGCTTCAGGAGCCTGGCAAGCGGGCCAGCCAGCAGGCATTCCGCAAGCTGCGCGAGCAATATGGGGTGACGGAAGAAAACCTGCAGCGCCTGCAACAGGACATTGAGCAAGCCGAAGCGCGCCTTGGTGAACTGACGCAACAGCTGAATGCCACGAGGCAGCAGTTTGAACTGCCGTTCAGCGAGGCCCAAAGCGCCCTCGACCAAGCCAATGAAAAAGCCAATGAGCTGACTCAACGGCTTGGCGCTGCACTTGAACAACACGAGCAAGCGCACAAGGACGCATTATCGGCCGTCACCCGACTGCATACGCTGCTCGCCACACGCAAAAGTACCGCCTCGCTCTGGCAAACGCTCTTGGGCCTGTTCAGAAAAATGCCGGAAGAGCTCGAGCTGAATGCAGCCACCGCGTCGCTGACCGAAACCACTCAAGCACGCGATAGCGCTGCCGCGACCTTTAACGCCGAACAGCAGAAGACAAGCCAAGAGCGCCTTACGCTGGAACGGCAGTTGGTAGAGGTAACGACAGCACGTGACCAAGCCTGTGCGGCGCTTGCCACCCAGCAGACACAGGCAACACAACAGCATCAGGCACTTGTGCAGCAGCGCCTTGAAAATGAAAGCCAATTGGCGGACTTGGTGGCCCAACTGCAGCTCCATGCCGATGGTGAAATCATCGGTGACGGCCAAGCCGACTACACCCGAACGACACAGCGCTATGAGTTCGAGCTGGACGGCCAGCCATTCGCGTTGCTGGACGTACCAGGTATCGAAGGAAAGGAAGGCTTGGTACTCGACCAGATTGAGCGCGCGGTGCAAACCGCTCACGCCGTTTTCTATGTCACCAACCAGCCCGCCCCCCCTCAAACGGGCGATGGGCAGCATCAAGGCACACTGGAGAAAATCAAGCATCACCTGGGGGCGCAAACCGAGGTCTGGACCATTTTCAACAAGAAAATTACCAGCCCCAAGCACTCCCTGGGTAACCGACCGTTGATCTCCGACGATGAACGCATCAGCCTTACCGGGCTTGACGAGAAGATGGGCGAACAGCTTGGCAAACACTATCAGGAGGTGTTCCCGCTAAGCGCGCTGCCAGCATTTCTTGCTTCAACCGATCACCTCGCGCCGGGGTCACAGAATGCCAAACGGCGCAGCAAAGCGCTTGAAGACTTCGGCGCTGACGAGTTGCTGGAAAAGTCACGACTGCGCGCCTTCCTGCAACTGCTCGGCGACCGGTTAATCCATAACGGCAAAGCCAAGATCGTCCGGGCGAACTTCAACAAAGCCAATGATGTGCTTAACCAGACCACCACGACGCTTTCAGGCGTGCAGCAAACCTTGGGCGCGCTGTCGAGAAAGCTCTCTCAAGAAGAGCAAAGTGCCAAAAGCCAGCTGAACAGTAGCTTCCAAGCGCTGAAAAAACGCTTGGAATCCAGTGGCGAAACCTTGATCGACACGTTCGCCAGCAACGTGCGTAACAGTGTGTATGCGCAGATCGAAGAAAATATCAGCAACGACGCTTTCAAAAGCGCCCTGGCCGAAGCACTCGAAGACCAGAAGCATCAGCTGAGCGAAAAACTGCCCGACGCCGTGAACGCTGAAGTTGGCAAGTTCCAAAAGGCGGCCGAAGATATTCTCAAACGCTTCGAAAAACATGCTCAAGAGCTGACCACAAGCTACGCAAAGCTGGGTAGCTTGCGCTTCAACGAGCATTTCAACCTCAACATAAAAATCGATAACGGCATCAAGGTCATGGGATTGCTGGCCAGCCTTGTGGGGATCGCAGCAGCACCGTTCACTGGCGGTGCCAGCCTGTGGGTCGCTGGTGGGGCAGCACTTACCTTCCTGATCGCGGTCGGCAAAGCGCTTTGGAGCGCAATCGACAAGGACTACAAGAAGTCACAGCAGCGTCAGGCCACTGATAAAAACCTGCGCAGCGCCACCGAGCAACTGAGCGACACGTTGCGCGAGAGCCTTGATAGCGCCCTGGAGGATATGCAAGGGACGATCGAGCAACTCGACCTTGCGCTGGAAGCTCCGGCCAAACAGGCTGCCAACCAGGTGAACACACTGTCTCGCTCGACCAACCGCCTGAAAATCCTCTCTCGCCAAATTGAAATCGCAGGAAATCTGTAATGGAAAACACCCTAAAGACATTCAAGGCCCAACAGACAAGTGCGCTGACACTGCTCGACAGGCTGCAAGGTTTTCTCGCACAGGGCGCACAGGCGGGTATACCGATTGACCCTGCGTTAATCAGCAAGCTGCAGAATGTCATCAACAGCATGTCCGGTGAAAAACTCAAGGTCGCGTTGATTGGCGGCTTCTCGGAAGGCAAAACCTCCATTGCGGCGGCCTGGATGGAAAAACTGGACAGGTCGAGCATGAAGATCAGCCACCAGGAGTCTTCCAATGAGGTGAAAGTCTACGAGGTCGGCGAAGACTTCGTGCTGATCGACACCCCCGGGCTGTTTGGTTTCAAGCAACAGGAGAATGCCGAAACGCACACCATCGAAAAGTACAAGGACATCACCAAAAAGTACGTGAGCGAATCGCACCTGGTGCTTTACGTGATGAACTCGACCAACCCCATCAAGGAAAGCCACAAGGATGACCTGACCTGGTTGTTCCGCACCTTGGACCTTCTGCCCCGTACCGTTTTCGTCCTCAGTCGTTTCGATGAAGTTGCCGATGTAGAGGACGAGCAGGACTACCAGTCCAACCTGCAGGTAAAACGCAAGAACGTGGCAGGTCGCCTTCGCGAACAGATCGGACTGACCGATCAGGAAGAAGCCGAACTGTCCATCGTCGCAGTCGCTGCCAACCCCTTCGACATGGGCGTGGAGCACTGGCTGGCCAACCTTGAGCAGTTCAAGGAGCTGTCGCATATCGCTACCTTGCAGACGGCCACCACTGGCAAGATCCAGCAGAACGGTGGCAGCGCCGCACTGGCCAACGAGATGCGCGCCAGCGTAATCCGAGACGTGCTCAACAACCAACTGCCTGTTGCCATCGAGAACGACGAGAAGGTTGCCCAGGAAGTTGGCCGGCTTGAAGAACTCAACACGCGTCTGGTCAATCAACTGGCCGTGACCGGGCAGCAGATCGAAGAGGCGCGCATCAGCCTGCGCAACTTCGCCACGCGCTACTTCTCTGACTTGATTCTTCAAGCCAAAGGTTCCAGCCTGGAAACCTTCGGCGACTTTTTCGAGCGTGAAATCGGTGCTGAAGGCATCATCGTGTCCACCCGCCTGCAAAACGAATTCAGCCGCCAGACCCAATCGATCACGCTCGAAGTTGAAAAGATGCAAGTTGGCTTCGACAGCGAGGTCAACCACTTCAATACCACGGTCAAGGCACTGGGCAAACAAGGCATCAACCATGTGCTCAAAGGCAACCTTATCAGCAACACTACGGTATTGGCCGCGCGCGATGGCATCACGACAATCGCCAAGACGGTAGGCATGGATATCGGCAAATACCTGAAGTTCAAGCCGTGGGGTGCTGTGAAATTCGCCAAAGGTGCCAACGGGGCCCTGGCCTTCGTAGGCGTAGCGCTCGAAGCCTGGGATAGCTGGGAGCAATACAAGCGCGAAGAGGCATTCAAGAAGTCTGTTGCGAACATCGTCAGCAACTTCGAACAACAGCGTCAGGACTTCCTTGACCTGGTGAACTCCGAAAGCTTCAAAGAAAAGTTCTTCCCCGACTATCTGCAGCTCAATTCGCGCCGCCAGGAACTTCAGGCCAACGTAGATGAAAGCCGTGTCCGTCAGCAGCGGTTCCTGGCATGGCGCAATGAGGCAGAAGCCATCGACGCCGAATTCAAAAGGTTGAGCTAACCCGCCTCAGATGCCCGCTGCATGCAGCGGGCACACTACAAACACGGCTGGTTACCAAGCGGACGCACACCGCCGTTCCCAACGTCTTCCTTGCCCGCTATTCAGCTAGCCCCTCGCCGCGCCAAAAACTCCGCTACAGCAGCCTCCAGCCACCCCGCCGCTCGCATCTTCAAACCGGTGCTACCGCACCGCGGGCACACCATAAACCATTCACTCGGCCTCAATGCATCGCTACGCGGGGCGATAGTCTTCTTCCAGTTGCAGTCTTCACACACCAGCGTGAAGGGCTTTGGTTTTATCGGCATGAATGCCTACTCCTATAGAACGTTACCAAGCATCACTGCCCAACCGGCATCACCCCCTGCAACAACTCCACCTTGCGCCGCAACTGCGCCACATGCTCCCGCTCCGCCCGCACCGCCGCCCTCAGCTCACGGTTCTCCATCTCCCAAATCTGCAACCAGCGCAAATCCTTCTGGCAGTGCTGTACCTTCTTGCCAAGCTCCCCCAGCCTCAACCCCTGCTGAATCAGCACCAGCAGAATGATCCCCATCGACACCAGGGCCCCCGTCGCAACCACTTCCGGCATTGTCATGCTCATATCCTTTGCAGCCCCCGATGTATTCCGAAGACGAGCCAAAGATATGTAATGCAAAACTACACGTCCAGAATGTAGACTTATACAGGTAAAGTAATCGCGCACATGGAGAGGGTATGAAACGCAAGCAATCCATCGAGCAGGTACGCTGGGACCTGGCACTTCGCTATCGCCTGATCGAAACCGTTGCCTGGTGGGAAGGCCGGCTGACCACGGGCCACCTGATGCAGAGCTTTGGCATCAGCCGCCAGCAGGCGTCGAAGGACATCAATACCTACATCACCGAACATGCGCCCGAAAACTTGACGTATGACAAGCAGATCAAGGGCTATGTACCGAGCGAACAGTTCGAACCGCTGTTCATCGACAACAGCGCCAGCGCCTATCTACACCTGCTGTACCAGAACAATGAACGCGCGCCGCACATCGACGGGCTGGCGCTGGCTTATGCGCACACCCGGGTGCTGGAGGTGCCTGACCGCCCCATTCGGCCCGAGGTGCTGCGCCCCTTGCTCAAGGCCTGCCGTGAAGGCCGGCGGCTGGAAACCGAATACGTGTCCTTCAACACCCCCAACGTCGAGGTGCGCCTGATCGCCCCGCACACGCTGGTGTACACCGGCATGCGCTGGCACGTACGGGCTTACTGTGAAAAAAACGGCCAGTACCGCGACTTCGTCCTCAGCCGACTGCGCGGGCAACCAGACTTGCTCGACGCCTCGCCGAACACCCGCGAGCAGGATGAAGACTGGAATGTCGAGGTGCCAATCATCTTCGAGCCTGATTGGCGCTTGAACGCGGCGCAGAAGGCAATCATTGAAATTGACTTCGGCATGACGGATGGGCAATTGGTGGTGCCCAGCCGCAGGGCGTTGGTGAAGTACGTATTGCAGCGGTATCAGATCGACCACCGCAACATGGCGATACTGCCCGAAGCCCAGCAACTGGTGGTCAGCAACCTCCAGGCGCTGGACCCGTGGTTGATGAAGTACTAACGCCCGGATGTCGGGAGCAGGGGCAATGCTCGCCACGTTGCGGGCGCTAAGCACTGCCCCTCGGCTTACCAGCGATAACTCAACTTGGCCGTAACCTCCCGCCCCGGGTTGTAGTAGTTCGCCGTCCCCGACCCCACCACATGCTGTTCGTCAAACAGGTTGCTCACATTCAGCGCAAGGTCCGTCCCCTTGGCAATCTTGTAGTTCAGCGCCGCGTCAAACAGTGTGGTGCCGTCGCTTTTCTTGGTGTTGGCAGCATCCATGTAATAGCCACCCACGTACCGAGCCCCCAGACCAACGCTCACATCCGTGTTGGCAATGTCGTAGTAGCTCCACAGCGAAGCCGTATGCTTCGGCGCCACGGTGAATTCCTTGCCCTTGAGCGAAGTACCGTCATACAGCGCACCGCGCAGCACCTCCGTTTCCATGTAGGAATAGGCACCGATGAGGCTGAGGTTTTGCGTAACTTGCGCCTTGGCTTCCAGGTCCAGGCCACGTGCACGCGACTCACCCACCGTCTGCTGCTCGATGATGCCGCTCGGCAGCACGACGGCGATGGTGACGTTTTCCTGGGTCAGGTCATAAACGGCAGCAGAGAACAACGCGTCCATGCCCAGTGGCGAGTACTTCACGCCCACTTCGTACTGCCTGCCGGTCTGCGGCGTTACGCCAACCTGCGGAGGCGAAACCGACTCCACCATGCTCACGTAAGTGGAAACCTCATCGTTGACGATGTACGTCAGCGCGCCACGGTAGGACGTTTCAGAGAAGTTGTCGCTTTGCTTGTTCACCCCGCCGACGTACTCCGTGCTGGACAGGTCCATGGAGTCATTACGCACACCCGCTGTTGCGATCAGGCGGTCATAGAAGGACAGGTTCTGCTGCAGGAACACGGCCTTGGTGGTGGCGTCGTTTTTCTTGCGGGTGTAGGGCGTAACGCCGCCCGGCACGCCGGTGAATACCGGGTTGGCGATATCGATGGAGGGCGCCAGGCTGTAGACGGAACTCTGTCTGGTGGTCGAGTCGAGGTACTCCACACCCACCAGGGTGCTGCTGTCGATGTGCTCGAACTGGGCGTCGTATTGCAGCATCAGGTTGCCGTTGAGCTGATCGGCATCGCTGTCAGTTCCGAACACATAGCGCGGGATGGTGGTACCCACCCGCGAAGCGCTGTCGCTCAGGTAGACATAGCCAAAGTCATCGCTTAATTCGCTGTAGCGCAGGTTACCGCGCAGCGTGAAGCCGTTATCGAAGTCGTGGGTGATGTTGCCACTGAGGCTGGTGCGCTCGACATCGTGGAAGTTGTAGCCGGGCTCGCCGTAGAAGTCGCTGCGATCGTATTCCTTGTCCAGAGGGTAACCACCGCTGTTTGGCGAGCTGTTGGTCTTCAGGTAATCGAGGATCACTGTGGCCGAGGTGAAGTCGGTAGGTGCCCAGGTCAGCCCGCCCATCACGAAGCGGCTGTCGTCCTGCGAATGGTCGTACTCGCGGTCGCTGTTCTGCATTTTGGCAGTGAAGCGGCCCGCTAAAGTCTGTTCGTCGTTCAGGGCATCGCCCACATCGATGCCGGTCTCGGCATGGTCATAGGAGCCGTAGGTCACGTAACCCTGGCCAAACCTTTCGAAGCGCGGCTGTTTGGTCACGAAGTTCAACGAGCCGCCCGGGTCTGCCGGGCCGAACAGGGTGGAGTTGGCGCCTCGCAGAATTTCGATGCGCTCGTAGGCGTAAGGGTCTTCGCGCACACCCCGCATCGAGCTCAAGGTCAGGCCGTCACGGTACGTGGTGGCCTGAAAGCCGCGGATCTGGAAGTAGTCGTTGCGGTCATCCGAGCCGTAGAAGTCGCTAACCACGCCAGGGGTGTATTGCAGCGCCTCTTCCGTGGTGCTCACACTGCGCTGCTGCATTTCCTTGTTGGTGACCACAGACACGGAAGCTGGTGTGTTGAGGATGCTGGTCGCTACCTTGCCACCTACCCAAAGCTCCTTGGCAACCACCGAGTTGATGTCGTCATCGGCACTGGCCTTGACCTTGGCGTTGATGATGATGGGCGCCAGGCGGTAATCCTCAGTCGCACCAAGCTCCAGCGGGCCGGCAGGTTTTGGCTGCGGCACCACCAGATAGGCACCCGGGCCTTGCTGCTCAGCCTGAAGCTCGGTCCCCTGCAACAACGACGAGAGTGCAGCCGACGTGCCCAGCGTACCCTGCACGCCCGCCGTGTTGCGGTTGGCGATGCTCTGTGCATCGTAGGACAGGCTGATATCAGCCTGGCGCGCAAAGTGGTCAAGCGCCGGCGCCAGCGGGCCGCCAGGAATGTTCCATTGCTGGACCTGGTTGTTGTGCTCAGCGTTTGCAGCTTGCGCAAGCGCAGGCAACGCAGCGCTGCTGACAACCAGGCCCAGGAAAGCAGCGTGCACAGCACGGCTCAAAGGATGGCGCTGTGAAACCGGGGTAGAACTCATTCTCTCGCTCCGTAGGGGGTCGGCGGGGCGGCCTGTAATCCGGCCTTGTTTACAGGCCGGACGAGAATGAGAAATCACCTCATTTATTTTACGACACTATCAGCACGTCCTGCCGGGTGGGCAGCGGGCGGTTCAGCAGCACGCCAACCAACACCGCAAACAACAGCGCGGCAACACCCGCAACCTGCAACACGGCCTGAAAACCACCCATGAAGGCCTGCCGCGCAACGGGAGCTACTGCTTCACGTAACCCCGGGTCGATCAACGCCAGCGCTGCCTGCAAGTCCCCTGCGGCAACCCGCGCGGCCATCGCAGCAACCTGGCCCGTTTGCGCGGGGGCTACAGCAGCCATGGATGCGTGCAGCAACTGCCCGCTGCGCGTAGCCAGCACACCGCCGAGCACGCCAATGGCCAGCACGATCGCGCCAAACCGAATGGTGGTACTCAACCCCGAGGCCATGCCGGTTCGCTCACGCGGCACACACGCCATGATGTTCTTCTGTGTATCGCCATTCAGCAGGCCGGCACCCGCGCCCAGCACCAGGCTGGCCAGGGCGAATGCGCCATAGCCGCCGTGGCGCGTGGCCCAGGCACACAGCAGGTTGCCCGTGCCCACCAGCACCAGGCCCAGTGCAAATATTTGCGCCGGGCTCATGTGGGCAGCCAGGCGCATACCCAAGCGCGGTGTCAGCAGCATGGCGATGGCGAATGGCAACATGCCTGCGCCAGCCGCCAAGGGTGACAGTTGCAAGCCGCTCTGCAAGTAAAGCGGCAGCAGGGTCATCATCACCTGGGCGCAGGCTGCGTAGGCGAACATGCCCAGCAAGGCACCAACGAAACGCCCGCTACGCATCAGCTGCAGGTCGATCATCGGCCGCGTCTGGCTGCGCTCCACCATGATGAACAGGCCGAACAGGAAGGCACTGATCACCAGTCGACCGAGGGTTTGCGCGCTGCCCCAGCCCACCTGGTTGGCATCGATCATCGCCCAGATCAGGTAGCCCAGGCTGCCGGCGAAGGTCAGGCTGCCCCAAGGGTCGAGCCGCGCGGCGGCGCTGTCGCGAGATTCCTCGACACTGCGCAAGACCATCACCGCCAGCAATGCCACCAACGGCAGGTTGATGTAGAAGATCCAGCGCCAGCCCAAGGTGCTGGCAATCACGCCACCCAGCAGCGGCGCCAGGGTGATGGTGGCGCCCATGCAGGCCCCCCAGAAGGCCCAGGCACGCATGCGTTCCTGGGGTTCATGAAAGCGGTTGCCGATCGCCGCCAGGGCCGAAGTCAGCAGCAACGCGGCACCAATCCCCTTGGCGGCCCTGGCCAGGTCGAGGAACAGCAGGTTGGGCGCCGCACCGCAGGCCAGCGAAGCGATGCCGAACAGGGCCAGGCCAAGCAGCAGCATGCGCCGCCGGCCGAAGCGGTCGGCCAGGCTGCCGGCAGGCAGCAGGCAGGCGGCGAAGGCCAGCAAGTAGGCACTGACCACCCACTCGATATCGGCGAACGAGCCGGACAGGTCACGGGCGATACTGGGCAGGCTGACGGCGACAATGTTGGTGTCGAGGATGATCAACGCACAGACCAGGGAGGCAGTGAGCAGGGTAAAGCGTGCAGAGGGGGCAGGCATGGCAGGCTCCAGATACGGGCTGGTCGCCGCAGCGCCAGCCTTGTAGTGTTGGCCTCACCATAACGCCGCCAACCCCAGGCCTTGTTAGCCCAGGCGGCCTGCGTCATTACCCTGTAGGTAACACCCATGGAAATCCGCCATTTCCGCTATTTTCTCTGCGTTGCCCGCCACGGCCATTTCACCCGGGCCGCCGAGCAACTGGGCATCGCCCCGCCTACCCTCAGCCGGCAGATTCAGGACATGGAGCGTGAGCTGGGCGTACGCCTGTTCGAACGCAACCAGCGGGAGGTCAACCTGACCGCTGCCGGCCAAGCCTTGTTGATCGAGGCCGAGCACGCCGTGCGCCAGTTCGACGCCGCACAATTGGGCGCACAACGGGCCGCCCGTGGTGAAAGCGGGCGCATCGAACTGGGCTATGTGGCTTCAGCCGCCTACTCTGGCATGCTCCAGCAGCAAGTCGCCCGCTACAGCGAAACCTGCCCCGGCGTGCGCCTGAACATCCGCGAACTGCCCATGGCCGAATTGCCCGGCATGGTTCGCGATGGCCTGCTCGATCTGGCCTATGTGCGCTCGCCAATGGAGTTGCCGGAAGAACTTGATGCCATCGCGTTGCATCAGGAAGGCTTTGTTCTCGCCCTGCCCGCCAGCTCACGCATCAACGAAGTGCCGCACGTTCCGGCCGCACGCCTGGCCAATGAAACCTTCATCCTGCCGGAGCAGATTTCCGGCACGCTGGAGGTGGCGGCACAGGGTGGGTTCGTTCCCCGCCTTGGCCCGCAGCCCGGCAGCCTGGTGGCGGTGATTACGCTGGTATCGCTCGGGCAAGGTGTCGCAGTGGTCCCAGAATCGGTGGTGCAGCGCATCAACCTGCCACAGGTGAACTACCGCCGTATCGTCGATTGCCAGGCCAGCTCTTGGCTCAGCCTGCTTCACAGGCGTTACGAAAAAGCACCGGCGGTAAAGCGCTATGTGGAAGGCGTGAAATGCGGTGCATGACCAATGTTCCTGTATGGCCATGCGTGCTTAAAACTCACGCTCATCATGCTGCTTGCACTACCCAAGAATGATGAGGTTGTGGCTCCAGGACAACTGTGTCAGCAGTGCTGACACTTTCTCATCACCTCGATATAGATCGTAAACTGCCGCATCCTGGACAAATTCAAAAAAACAAAGGGCCCCCATCCACAGGTGCCCTTTGTTTTACA